>CAZAAF010000544.1:391-3409 GCA_964482575.1 uncultured Verrucomicrobiota bacterium
CGGGCGGTGCCGTCGGGGCGAATCTTGTCCAGCCTCACTTTGAAGCCGTCGCTTGTGAACTGGGCCACCGTGAAGAGGATCCAATCATCGCTCGACCAAGCGATATCCCCCCAGACCTTGTCATCTGGGGCGCCGCTTGGCGCGCCAACGAGGTGATCGTTGGAACCGTCGGCCTTCATGATCCGCAGCGAACTCCCCTTGGTGTTATAAGCGATGCGCTTGCCATCCGGAGACCAGACAGGTTGGAAACCTTTCCCCGTGTGGGTGAGCTGGGTTTCCTTCGCGCTGGCGAAGTCATAGACCACCACATCCGGCTGGGCCTTCCGAGTGCCGTATCCGCCCACCAAGAACTTGGTGTAAACCAACTGCGTCCCGTCGGGCGAAAAGTGGGGGAGGAACTTGTTCAAGCCGTCGTGCGTGAGCTGTGTGCGATTGGAACCGTCGAGGTCCATGATGAAGACCTCTTGAGCGCCACTCACCCGCGCCACAAACACGATTTGTGCGTCGGACACTTTGCCGTGTGACCTAGCAGGGAGATCCTTTTGGGTTTCCGCTTTGGAGTTGTCCGCCGCAAAGAGCGGGAGCGAGGCGGCCACAAGCAAGACAAGGAGTGTGCGCTTCATTTCGCTTCCGCCTTGAGTTGTTCGAGCAGGCGATCCAATTCGACTTCCGCTTCCGCAGTCTTGCCGGCTTCCATCAAGGGTTTGAATTTCTCCTGCATAGACCGGGCAATAGCCGAGTAATCGCGCCCGCTCTCCGCCCACTTCCGCGCGCCGGTCTGCACCAGTGCGACTTTTTCGGTAAGCCGTTTGCGCAGCGCTTCGGGGTCAGTCACCGGCGCGGGGCTCGCCGTTGCGGGCGCGTTTGATTTCACAGCGGTCGAAGAGCCGAGCTGTTTGAGGACTCGATCCAGTGCGGCTTCAATTTCCATGGGCCGGTCGGCTTTGAGTAGGGGCGCGACCGTTTCCTCCATCGTCTTGCGGATGGCTGCGGGATCACGTACGCTTTCCACCCATTTTTGGATGCCAGCCTGCACGCGCTCTTGCTTATCAGCGATCCGTTTGCCCATCGCCTCCTCGAGTTGGTGAAACCCGTCGCTGCCCTTTCCGGAGCCCAGTGCGACCTCGATGAGCTTGGCCCGCTGCTCGGGAGTCAGCAGCTTCGTAACCGCCGCTGCAAATCCGGTGTGAAGTTGCTTCAATTCATCGGCGCACGCCCGGACCTTGTCGAGCTGCCCGATGATCGCTTCCTCCGAGGTGAGCGGCGCGAGCGCGGCGGTTTCGCGCTCCAACTTCACGCGCAGTTCCTCGGAGCGTGCGTGCGTCTTCTCCACACGCTCTTGAAAAGCCTCCCTCTGCTCCGAGGTCATGCCAATCCGATCGCTCGCGAGAAAAATTATTTCCGGCGGGAAAGACGCGCCGGCCGGCGGACCACCGGAAACGCTGGAATTGTCTGCCGCCACGAGGGCCTCGCTTCCGGCCTTCGATGTTTTGGCGGGATCGGCCAACGGCTGGGCGGCCTGCATGGGGACGGTCGGGGATTCCGCTTTTTTCCCATCCTTGTTGAGTTGTTCGAGCACTCGATCCAGTTCTGCCTCTGCCTCGATAACCTTGCCCGCATCCATGAGCGGCTTGAACTTCTCCTCCATCGCCCTGTGGATGACTGATGCATCGCGTCCGCTGGACATCCACGTTTGGTAGCCTTCCTTCACGCGCCCGATCTTTTCCATGATCCGTTTTGTGGCGTCGTTCGAGGACGAGCTGGACGATGGGCTGGAAGGCGGCGTTGGCTGTGGTGTGCTTTCGCCACGCTGGGGGGAAGGCTGTGCGCTCATGCCCATCAGTTCCAGAATGGCATCGGCGGTCTTCTCGAGTGCATGAGGGTCGTTGCCTTTCGCCTGTTGTTGCAGTTGTTGCATTAGCGCCATGGCCTTGTCCTTGATGGCGGTGTCGGCCTTCTGCATCCATGCGGGGAGTTCCTTCTGGATCGTTTGAACCTTAAGAGACAGGCGCTCCGAGAGGGATGGCACCGTTTTTCCTTCGATCAGCGATTCGCCCTTGAGAAACTTGCGATACGCCTGCAGGGCTTCTTCGCCCTCGGTACAGACGCGGAAATCCATGTTCTTGTGGGCTTCGCCTCCGATGCCCCAGGAGAAGATGGTGGTCAGGGTGGCGCCATGGTTGAACATCTTCGCCAGATAGGTTTCCATGTTCATGCCCGTCTCTCCGGGGCCACTCAAGGGCTGCATATTGGTGCCCTCGCACGAGGCCCAGCCCACCTGCTTGTGCGTGGTCACTTCCTCGTAAATGTCCTCGCAAAGGCCCGGCTGCGGGTAGGTTGAAAAACCAGGCCGGTGGTCTTTCCCGAAGGCTACCGCCGGCGGCGTATAATGATTGTGCTGCGAATACGCGGTGTCCTTGTCGCGTTTCATATAGGTGATCTGCTTGTTGTCGCCCATCCCGAAGGCACGGTGCGAAAGGAACGTGATGTGGGAGTAGATTTTCTGCGGTGGCGCGCCAGCCTCACCGAGTCCGGCTGTCCATAGCCCGATGAACTCCTGCGTGATGTTTTCGAGTTCGAGAGACAGATCCTTCGGCGGATGTTCGCGGCTGAAACCCCGGTTGAGCAGCGCGCGATAACCGAGATACTTGCCCGTCTTCAAATCCGACCCCATCTGGGTCTCCCAGCCGGAGATGACACCTGCGAACATCTCCGGCCGCTTGAGTTGCTCCAGCTTCTTGACTCCCGCCGCGATGTCCCTGCCGATGAGGGCCGCGCGCTGTCGCACCTCGCGCTGAACGGCCTTGCTGTTGAAACACATCTGCGGCGCGACTTCCATGGGCGTCTTTCCATAGTTCAACCGACGACCCGTGCAGGGCGTCCCGTCCCAGTCCAGGGCTTCCACATTCTGCGGATTGCTCCACAGATCCTTGCGGCCGGACCACAAGATGCAATCGTCGATATGGAAACCGACGGCCATGTCGGTTTCCAAGGCCAGATCACAGGCGCGGTCGATAA
>CAZAAF010000545.1:0-3402 GCA_964482575.1 uncultured Verrucomicrobiota bacterium
CTCATCGCCGGCGAGAATCTGGAGTTCATCGGCATCACCGGGCGCGGCATCATTGACGGCCAGGGCGAGAGCTTCAAACACGAGGGCCGCAAGCCCACCGACATCGACCGCGACCGGCCCTACCTCATCCGGCTCGTGAACTGCCGCGATGTGCTCGTGGAAGGCGTGCAGTTGCAGCACTCGGCGATGTGGATGGAGCATTATCTCGGGTGCGAGCGCGTGACGATCCGCGGCATCCACGTCTGGAATTTCGGCAACGCCAACAACGACGGCCTTGATCTCGACGGCTGCAAGGACTGCACGGTCTCGCAATGTGTCTTCGAGAGCGACGACGACGGCATCACGCTCAAGAGCACGTGCGACCGCCCCTGCGAGAGCATCACGGTCAGCGATTGCATCGCCCGCAGCCATTGCAACGCGATCAAGATGGGCACCGAGTCCAACGCGGGGTTCAAGAACATCACCATCGCCAACTGCGTCGTCACCCCGCCAACAAACACCAACGCCTTCTACGGCCGCAGCCGCGGCATCAGCGGCATCTCGCTGGAGACGGTGGACGGCGCGAAACTGGAGCACGTAGCCATCTCCAACATCACCATCCAGGGCGTCAACACGCCGTTGTTCCTGCGGCTCGGCGACCGCGCGCGGCCGTACAAGGAAGGCATGGAGCCGCCGCCGCCCGGCACGCTGCAGGACGTCGTCATCAACAACCTCGTGGCGTCGGGCGTCGGGAAAACCGGCTGCGCCATCGCCGGCCTGCCGGGGCACGCCATCGAGAACGTGTCGCTCAACAATATTTCGTTCACCTTCGAGGGTGGTGGCGAGCGCAAGCTGGCGGACAAGGTGGTGGCGGAACATCCGAAACGCTATCCGGAGTCTTCGATGTTCGGCGACCTGCCGGCCTACGGCTTCTACTGCCGGCACGTGAAGGGGCTGCGGTTCTCAAACATCCAGTTGAAGACCGCGGAGGCCGACCTGCGCCATGCCATGGTTTTCGACGACGTGGAAAACCTGTCGGTGAGCAACGTGGACGCCTTGTCCTGGCCGGGCGGCGCGGCGGTGCTCCGGCTGGTGCAGGTGCGCGACGCATTCATTCACGGCTGCGCGCCGCGCGCGAAGGACGGCGTGTTCCTGAAGCTCGCCGGTGACACGAGCCGCCACATCACGCTCCTGGGCAACGATCTCGGGTGCGTTGGCAAGGCCGCCGACGTCGCGACCGATGTGCCCAAGGATGCGCTGGGAATCAAGTAACCGGCGGGAACGAGTGCCTCACAGCACCATGATCACGTCGGGGTGACCGCGCAGGGTCACGAAGATGTGGTTGCGGTGCGCTTCGTCGCGGACCATCACCGTCAATTCGACGGAACAATACTTGCCGCTGCGGCTGCGCCGGGAATCGGCCACTGTGTGGTCGGCATCCGTCACCGTCGCAGCGATGACCGAGCGAATCCGTTCCCCGTCCGGGCCGATGATCTTGTAATCCCAGCGGCAGGGATACTGGATGATGGGTTTTTGATGGTTGCCGCTCATGGTCGAAACCAGCCCCTTCACTTCATCCGTTGGACGCCTGATTTCCGCCTCGCGGGATCAGGCCAGGCGGCAAACGCCCTTGCCCTTCACGATCTCGCCGACGAACGTCGCGCCCTTGCCGCACGCGCGACGGACGGCGTCGGCCTTGGCGGCTGCAACGACGAACACCATGCCGATGCCCATGTTGAAGACCTCGTGCATCTCCGCGTCGGTGACGTTGCCACCAGACTGGAGGATGGAGAAGATCGGCGGCACGGTCCACGAGCCGGGGTGGATGACCGCGTCCACGTTCTTCGGCAGGATGCGCGGGATGTTGCCGGTGAAGCCACCGCCCGTGATGTGCGCGCAACCCTTGAGCGCGTCGGCGAGCGGCGATTTCCTGTCGCGCAGCTTCAGGATGATCGGGCCGTAGTTGAGGTGCACCTTGAGCAGCTCGTCGGCAATGCTGCCGCCGAGTTCCGCCAGCCGGCTCCCGGGCCGGTAGCCGAGTTCGCCGAACAGAATTTTCCGGGCGAGCGTGTAGCCGTTGGTGTGCAGGCCGTTGCTGGGCAGGCCGATGATCGCGTCGCCGGGACGGATGCGGCTGCCGTCGAGGATGCGGTCGCGCTCGATGATGCCCACGATGGTGCCGGCGAGGTCGTACTCGCCGGGGGCATACATGTCGGGCAGTTGCGCGGTCTCGCCGCCGATGAGGGCGCACTTGGCCGCGGCGCAGGCCTTGGCCAGGCCGGCGATCAACTGGTGAAACACCGACGGCTCCAGCTTGCCCATGCCGATGTAATCGAGAAAGTAGATCGGCTTGGAGCCGAGCACGGCGATGTCGTTGATGCAGTGGTTGACGAGGTCCTGGCCGACGGTGTCGTGGCGGCCGGTCATCACGGCGATCTTCAATTTGGTGCCCACGCCATCCGCGCTGCTGACGAGCACGGGCCGGCGGTACTTCTTCGTGTCCAGCTCGAACAGGCCGCCGAAACCGCCGATCTTGCCAAGGCAGCCGGGCTGCCGCGTGCGCGCGACGAGTTGGGGGAGCTTCGATTTCAGCGCGTCGCCGAGGGCGATGTTGACGCCGGCGGCGGCATAAGCGGAGGTGTTTTTCATAACAGGCGTTTTTGCAGGTCTTCGCCGATGAGATCGCCGACCTTGGCGGGCCGGGCGTGGCGCTTTTCCAACACGAGCTTGTCCATCTCGGGGTCGCTCTTCACCGGGTAATCGCCGGTGTAACAACCGGTGCAGAACTGGCTGGCGGGCAGGCCGGTGGCCTCAATCATGCCCTCGAGCGACAGGTAGCCGAGGCTGTCCGCGCCGAGGAACCGCTGGATTTCCTGGACGGTGAAGTTTGCCGCCATCAGCTTCTTGCGCTGCGGGAAATCAATACCGTAGAAACACGGCCATTTGTGCGGCGGACACGACACGCGCATGTGGACTTCCCTGGCGCCGGCCTCGCGCAGGCTGACGACGCGCGCCCGGCTGGTGGTGCCGCGCACGATGGAGTCGTCCACGACCACGACGCGCTTGCCGCGGACGATGTCCTTCATGAGGTTGAGCTTCACCCGCACGGAGAAATCGCGAATGAGCTGGCTCGGCTGGAGGAACGACCGGCCGATGTAATGATTGCGGACGAAGGCCAGTTCCAGCGGAATACCACTCTGCCGGCTGTAGCCGAGCGCCGCGGAATTGCCGCTGTCCGGCACCGGCACGATGATGTCGGCGTCCACGGGATGCTCGCGGGCCATCTGCTCCCCCAGCCGCACGCGGACACTGTGAATGGTCTGACCGCTGATGGACGAATCGGGCCGCGCGAAGTACACAAACTCGAAGATGCACAAGGCGCCGCGCGAAGGTTTCTCGAAGGGTTTGACACTGCGAACCCCA
>CAZAAF010000546.1:0-3401 GCA_964482575.1 uncultured Verrucomicrobiota bacterium
AACAAGTACGACGTGTTCCTGCGCCGGCGCAACGCGGGCGGCGGGTGGGGCGCGGAGACGCGATTGACGCGCGCGCCGACGATCGACCGGCATCCGCTGCTGCTGGCGCGCGGCAACGAACTCTGGGTGGTTTATGAGAACGCACTCATGGGCAACCGGCCCGGCGACGAGGGCATCCAGCAGCGCCTGCCCTACAGCATCGGCCAGGCGCAGACGCGCCGGTTGATCGTGGCGAAGGTGGGTGACGATGGGTTGCTTGCGCCGGCCAACGAACTGGCGGTCTCGCCGGTGTTTCGTGGGCACTCGGAAGCGCCGGCGGCGGTTTTTGATTCCTCGGGCCGGTTCTGGCTGGCGTGCCGCCAGTTGGGCGCGGCCATGGGCAAGAAAGGCAAGCCGCGGCAATGGAACGTGACCGGGACCTGGTTTGATGGCGCGACCTGGACCGAGCCGATGCTGATCTCGCACCGGCGCGGCATGGACCGCTGGCAGGCCATCGCACTGGCGGGTGAACGCGTGGTGGTCGCCTACCAGTCGGAAGGCGCCCGCATCATGTACGATAATGAGGAGGACTCGAAGAGCGCCGACAGCCAGGTGTCGCTGGCAAGCGTGCGGGCGCTGCCGCCGGCGGTTTCGATGCCGGACGCGGCCTGGCCGCGGCTGGCCGAGCCGAAGGAGCCGTTTGCGCCGGGCCAGATCCGCATCGAGCGTGGCGAGGACCGGCCGACGTCGTCCATCACCTACAACGGCCGGAAGCTCAACCTCTACTTCGGCGACCTGCACGATCACACCGACATCTCGCAGTGCAACCGCTGCGGCGACGAGTCGGTGGACGAGAGCTACGCCAACATGCGCGACATCGCCCGGCATGATTTCGCCGCCGCGACCGACCATGGTTACAACATCAATCCCTACTACTGGAACTACCTCGCCAAGCTCGCGCGGGCAAACGCCGACCCGCCGCGGTTCCTGACATTCCTGGCGGAGGAGTGGACCTCGAACATCAAACCCGGCAACGACCCGGGCCGGCCCTACGGGTATTACGGGCATCGTAATCTCATCTTCGCCGACCCGTATCTGCCGCGCTGGTGGAACGAGCGCAACGAGCAGACGCCCTCGCAGGTCTGGGCGGATCTCCGGAAGATGAACGCCAACTTCGTCCAGATCCCGCACCAGCTCGCCGACACCGGCAACGTGCCGACGGACTGGAACTTCACCGACGAGACTGCGCAGCCCGTGGCGGAGATGTTCCAGGGCCGTGGCGCCTATGAGTCCAAGGGCGGCCCGCGCGAGGCGGCCCGCACCACGCCCAAGGGTTATTTCATCCAGGATGCGTGGGCGCGCGGCATCATCATCGGTGCCATCGCCAGCCCCGACCACACGGGCGGCTACGGCAAGGCCTGCGTCTATGCGCCGGACCTCTCGCGCGAGGCGATCCTCGACGCGTTGCGCGCGCGGCGATGCTTCGCCACCACTGCGGCGAAGATTTTCCTCGATGTCCGCGTGAACGGGCATCTCATGGGCGAGAAGCTGGAGGCGCCCGCCGACGGGAAGGTGACGATCGAGGTGACGGCGGATTGCCCGGCGGCGATCGAGCGCGTCGAAATCTGCCGCAACAACGAGTTCATCCACTGCAAGACCGGCGAGGGCAAAGTGAGCCGGTACACCTTCACCGATGCGCACCCGCTGCCGGGGCGCTCCTATTATTATGTGCGCGTGATGCAGGTCGACGGCGAGATCGCCTGGAGCAGCCCCGTGTGGTTCGGGGTGGCGGCGAAATGAGCCACCGGAAAATCCGCTGGCTCAAACGGGCGAAAGCGTCTAGGAAATAGCGCCGTGAATTCTGCCACGGCGCCACGATCCGATTCCCCGCCTCCCGAGGTGAAGCATCTGCGCGACGTGACGCCCCGGCAATGGAAGACGGGCATCGCCGCGGCGCTGGGCTGGCTCTTCGACGGGCTGGACATGCATCTCTACACGCTCGTGGCTGCGCCGTTCGTGATGCAACTGCTCGATGCCGGCGCGGTGACCGATGCGGCCGTGAAGGAGAAGAGTTCCTGGATTCAGGCGGCCTTCCTCATCGGCTGGGCGCTGGGCGGCGGGTTCTTTGGGCGCCTGGGCGACCGGTTGGGCCGCAGCCGCGCGCTGAGCCTGACGATCCTGACCTACGCGGCGTTCACGGGCCTCTCCTCGGTGGCGCAAACATGGTGGCAGTTGATGATCTTCCGTTTCCTGGCGGCGCTCGGCATCGGCGGCGAATGGGCGGTCGGCTCCTCGCTGTTGTCGGAGACCTGGCCGAGGCACTGGCGGCCGTGGATTGCGGCGGTGCTGCAAACCTGCGCGAACATCGGCGTGCTCGGCGCGTGCGTGACGGTGTATGCGATGGCGGGCATCAATCCGCGTTATGTGTTCCTCGTCGGCATCCTGCCGGCGGTGCTGACCTTCTGGATACGGCGGCAGGTGCCCGAGCCGGAGGAGTGGCAGGCCGCCCGGCAACACGCCGCGCGGGCCGGGCCGGGCGTGGCGGACCTGTTCCGCGGCGCGGTACGGCGGACCACGCTGCTGACGACGATCGTCTGCGCCAGTTCGCTGACGGCCTGGTGGGCCTTTCTCTTCTGGCACCCACAACACCTGCGGAACCTCCCGGAACTGGCGTCGTGGCCCGCGGCGGCGCGCGACCAGTTGGTGAGCCGGACGTTCTTCTTCGTGATCCTCACATCGGTGCCGGGGAACTTCTTTGGCGGCGCGCTGGTGAAGTGGCTTGGCTACCGGCGCGGCATCCTGCTGATGTTCATCGGTTTCTTTGCGGCCATGTGCAGCACGTTCCTCCAGACGCCGCCCTGGCAGGCGCTGGTCTGGTTCTGGTTCCCGCTGACGGGGTTTTTCTCCGGTGTGTTCGGCCTTTTCACCATGTACATGCCGCCGTTGTTCCCGACGCTGCTGCGCACGACCGGCGCGGGGTTTGCCTACAACATCGGCCGCGTCGCGGCGGCGTTCGGCACGGTGTTTTTCGGCCTGTTTTCGCAGGTGGGCGATTTCCGGCACGCGCTGCTGTATGCCAGTTTCCTGTTCGTGCCGGCCATCGTCGTGGCGCGGGTCCTGCCGGAACCGCCCCAGCTTTACAGGGCCGCATCCCCGGTCGAGCCGGTGGAGTGAGGGAAGGGATTGGAAAATTGGACGGGTTCTGATACACCTATTCGTCCGATTGATGCGATAGAGACAAAGGCCCGATTGATAACGACCGATACCGAACTTCAGCGCCTCGCCGCGGGTGTGCAACACGCGGCGTGGGTTTCCGTGGATACCGAAGCCGACAGCCGGCATTGCTATTTTGAGAAACTCTGCCTGATGCAGATCAGCCACCCGGAGGGCGATTTCCTCGTGGACACGCTGGCCGGGATGGA
>CAZAAF010000547.1:0-3387 GCA_964482575.1 uncultured Verrucomicrobiota bacterium
GGCCCCAACATCGACCACTTCGACAACTTCGTAAAGGCCGTCCGCAGCCGCAAGGTCGCCGACCTCGCCGCCGACATCGAGCAGGGCCATCTCTCCTCCGCGCTCTGCCACCTCGCCAACATCTCCTACCGGCTGGGCCAGACCAGGACCCCCGACGCCATCAAGGAGGCCATCCTCCTCGACGCCAACGCGAAGGATTCCTTCCAGCGATTCACCGACCATCTCACCGCCAACGGCGTCAACGTGCCGTCCACCCCGGCGGTGCTCGGCCCGGCGTTGAGCCTCGAGCCGGACCGCGAGCAATTCATCAGCAAGGAAAAATACGACCTCGGATTCTGGGCGAACCAGTTGTTGAAGGACGCGTATCGCCCGCCGTTCGTCGTGCCCGAGACCGTGTAGCCCACAGACCCTCACGCAGATTCAGTCAACCCAACAAAACCTATGAACCAACCCAGCATCATCCCCCACACCACCCGGCGCGAATTTCTCGGCGGCGCGGCGGCCTTCATGGCCGGCCTCGCCCTCCCGCGGTTCGCCTCGGCCGCCGACAAGCCCTGTTCCGTCTTCAACGGCGTGCGCATCGGCACCATCACCTACAGCTATCGCAGCATGGCCAAGACCGCCGAGGAAACCCTCGCGGCCCTGCTCAAGGGCGGCCTCAGCGAGTGCGAACTCATGGGCGGCCCCATCCAACTGTTCGCCGGCATCAAGGGCGGCGGCGGCAAGAAGGGCGAGCCGCCTCCCCCGAAGCCGACCGACGACGAGCGCAACGCCCAGCTCGCCAAGTGCCGCGAGCTGCGCAAGATGTTCAACGACGCCGGCGTGAAGATCCACATCGAGAAGATGGGCTTCGGCGCCTCCGACGAGGAGATTGATTTCAACTTCCGCGTCGCCAAGGAGCTGGGCTGCGTCGCCATCACCACCGAGCGCAACGAGAAGCTCGCCGAGAAGCTCGCGCCGTTCGCCGACAAGCACAAGATCTGGGTCGCGTTCCACAACCACACCACCAACTACCCGGTGATGGAGAAGAACGATCCCATCCTCGAGTTCGGCCCGTACATCGGCTTCAACTTCGACATCGGCCACTACTTCGCCGGCTCCAAGGGCCTCTCGCCCATCCCGGTCATCGAGAAGTACCACAAGCGCATCCTCAGCCTCCACCTGAAGGACCGCACCGCCGACGGCAAGAACCTCCCCTGGGGCCAGGGCCAGACCCCCATCAAGGAAGTCCTCCAGTTGATGAAGAAGGAGAAGTGGACCTTCCCCGCCGACATCGAGCTGGAATACAAGGTTCCGGAGGGCTCCGACGCCGTGGCGGAAGTCGCCAAGTGCGTCCAGTTCTGCAAAGAAGCCCTCGCCTGAGCGACGGTTGAATGATGGAGAACATCGCCACCCGGCATCGTCATCATCGACGGTGCCGGGTGGTCTGTTTTTGGGCCGGCGCTGAGTCCGCGAATTCGTGTAGCGCAGGTTTCCAACCTGCTGTATCGCCGGCTTCCAGCCGGCAGCGTATACTCGCGACAATCGTGCGCTTATTCCGCCAACCTCGTAGCCCGTCACTCCGTGACGGGACATCATTATTCATTATTCCCGCCACGGAGTGGCGGGCTACGATCCGGGCTGCGACCCGGGCCACGTCCGCACCATCCTGATTTCCTTCCACCCACCACCTACCTCCCATTCCTATGAAACCTTTCTCACCCTCGGCGGGCGCGACCCCGTCGCCACCCGGACCGTCGATTCCTGTATCGCCCACAGCACCAGCCTCGCGCGCGTTGGTCTCCGAACAGAGGGCGGGCGTCCTTCCTTCCCGCGCGCGCGCGCGTTCCCAATTTTCTTTTGTCAGAATCCGCTCTTGTCGCGCGCGATACAGGGCCTATAATCTTTGAAGCGATGAACAATCACGCCAAATACGTTCTTGGGTTGGATTTCAGTACATTGAGCGGACGCGCCGTCCTCGTGCGTGTCGCCGACGGCAAGGAGATGGCCAGCGCCGTCCATTATTATGCCAGCGGTGTCATCACCGGCCGGTTGCCGAATACCACGCCGCCGGTAAAGCTGCCGCCGCAGTTTGCGCTGCAGGACCCCAAGGATTACCTCGACGTGCTCAAGATCGCCGTGCCGGCCGTCATGGCCCGCGCGGGCGTCCGCCCGGAGGATGTGATCGGCATTGGCACCTGTTTCACCGCCAGCACCGTGCTCCCGGTGGAGTCGGACGGCACGCCGCTCTGCTCGATGCCGAAATGGCGCAACCACCCGCACGCGTGGGTGAAGCTCTGGAGCCATCGGACCGCGCAACCCCAGGCCGATCTCATCAACGAGGTCGCCCGCAAACGCGGCGAGGAGTTTCTCAAGCGCTACAGCAACCACTATTCCCCCGGCTGGTTCTTCTCCAAGGTGCTGGAGACGGTGGAGAAGGCGCCGGAGGTCTATGACGCCGCCGACGAGTTCATCGAGGCCAGCGACTGGATCGTCTGGCAGCTCGTGGGCCATGCGCGCCGCAACAACAGCGCGGCGGGCTACAAGGCCATGTGGCTCAAGGACAAGGGCGGCTATCCGCGGTTCGATTTCTTCAAGGCGCTCCATCCGAAGCTCGAGCACGTGCTCGACGAGAAGCTCGGCGACCTCGAGGTCTATGAGATCGGCGCGAACGCCGGCGGCCTGAGCCGCAAGGGCGCGGCGCTGACCGGGTTGAAGGAAGGCACGCCGGTGGCGGTGGGCATCGTGGACGCCCACGCGGCGGTGCCCGGCTGCGGCGTGATCGAGCCGGGCCGGCTTTGCATGGTGATGGGTCCGCGGATCAGCCACGTGCTGTTGGCGCGCGACCGGAAGGACATCGAGGGCATCGGCGGCTGCGTCGAGGACGGCATCATGCCGGGCACGTGGGGCTACGAGGCGGGCCAGACGTCGGGCGGCGAGCTGCTGGCGTGGTTCTGCGAGGCGTTGCCGACGGAAATCCGGCTCGCGGCGGAGCGGCGGCGGATGACCGTGGCGCGGTTGATGGAAGAACGCGCTGCGACGCTCAAGCCGGGCCAGAGCGGCATCCTGGCGCTGGACTGGTGGAGCGGCAACCAATGCGTGTTGATGGACCCGAATCTGAGCGGGATGTTGCTCGGCCTGACGGCGAAGACGGAACGGCACGAGATTTACCGCGGGTTGATCGAGGCGACCGCCTTTGGCGCGCGCAAGATCATGGAGACGTTCACCAAGGCCGGCCTGGAGATCAACGAGCTGGTGGCCTGCGGCGCGCTGCCGGACGAGAACAAGCTGTTGATGCAGATTTTCAGCGATGTCAGCGGCAAGCCGGTGCGCGTGGCGGAGTCCGCCAGCGTGACGGCGCAGGGGGCGGCGATGCACGGGGCGGTGGCGGCCGGCAAGGCGGCCGGC
>CAZAAF010000548.1:0-3345 GCA_964482575.1 uncultured Verrucomicrobiota bacterium
TGATGTGCGGGTGTTGCAGGGCGAAGACTGCGTGCGGTTTTCCGTCAAGGATGGAGCCCTGCCGGGTGGGGATCGTGCGGCCGTTTGGTTGAGCGGCGATGGCGCGGCCGTGGAAAATCTGACGATTCTTGGCAACGCGCAGGTCAATATCGGCGTTGCCATCCGTTCGCCGTCGCCGCTGGCCTGGTTACGCGGCTGCCGGGTCGAAAAAGTCCGCATCGCCGATTGCGATGGCAAACAGGCGGAGAACAGCGGCGTGCAGGTGACGCGCGCGGTCCGTGCCCGTATCGTGGACAGCGAACTCTGGGGGCGCGCTCCGCTGTTTATATTGGGCGCCAGACAGAGCGAATTCGCGCGAAACCAACTGGCGTCGGTGACGCGGTTTGGCGGCAACGCCGAGGCGGCGATTCTTGGACGATGCGAACCGATCGAGGAGTGCGTGATTGAAGACAATGTCATTGTCTCGCCGCGCGGCGCGGAGGCGGGCGGACCGACGGCGCGGCGGCTGTTGTGGTTCTCGACCGGGCATGGCTCGGTCACGCGCAACTGGATTTCCGGCAATGGCGTTGAGGAGGCGGGCGGCTCCGGTGCCGGCGCGGGCGGGGGCCAGGCGCGGTTCGGCGGCGTGGCGGGGACCGACCAGAACGTCGGCGAGATGATCCTGTTTGAGGGCAACCACCGCACCGCCTACTTCGGACCCCTTGCGGGTGCGGATGCGACGAGTGTGACGCTGCCCAGAACCTTTCCTCCCACGCCTGATGACCGGCTGGGCAGCGTGAAGCGTGAGCAACTCGCGCACGATGCTGACAACAATGAGACGCCGTTCTGGCCGCCGGACACGGACGACGGTTCGCCGGAGCCGCCGATCAGCGAGTATTACGTGACGGTTTTCAGCGGCGCCGGCCAGGGACAGACGAGGCGCGTGGTGCGGCGCGAGGGCGAACGGTTGTGGCTCGACTCGCCCTGGCGTGTGGCGCCGGCGCAAGGCTCGGTTGTTGCGGTGGGCACGATGTTCTATCGCAATCTCATCGTGGGCAACCACACCCCGGACGGCATGACGGGCATCCAGCTTTGGATTTCCTGCGTGGAGAACGTCATCGCCGGCAACACCATCGCACGCCAGCGCAAGCCGGGTCTGTTTCTCTACGCCAATGGCACGACGCTGGCCTCGTCCATGCCGCGCACGTGGAACCGTGGCATCAGCCCGCTGTTTTGGAATGTCGTCGAAGGCAACCGTGTTGAGGAGTGCAGCGCCGGCGCGCTGGTTACCAGTGGCGATGCGGCCAACCTGCCGGTGGAGTTCCCGCGCGCGCTGGGCAATGTGTTGCGGCACAACTCCTTCCTGCGCAGCCGCAGCGATGGAGTGGTCCTCGTCAGTCGTCACGGTGCCACCGGCGTGCGCGATACCTCGGCGTCGATTCTCGGCACGGTGGTGGAGTTCAACACCGTGCGCGATGCGATGACCGCATATCATGCCGCGGGCAGCAGCACGGCCGTGGTGTTCCGGCGCAACCACGCCTATTTCTGGTATCCCGTGAACAATGCGACGAACGCCCCGGTGGCGTTTGCGGTGGATGAGCCGGGTGCCACGGCGGTCATCGAACAGAATTCCGTGGAAGGTGTTCACGGGGTTGGCGAAAAACGCATCCTCGAAGTGCAACGGGCGAAAGAAGGCGGCCGGTGAGGTTCCTGACCCCGAAGTCCAATCCCCGACGGTGTTGGATGTCCGGCATCCGGTGTGTGGGACTGGGAGTTTTTCTTGTGTGCGTGGCCGTGCGTGCCGAAAACCTCCTGCCCAACTCCAGCTTCGAGTTGGGCATGGCGCATTGGATCTGCCAGGTCAGCGACGCGGACGTGTTTGCGGAACGTCCGGCCATCGAGTGGGAGAACCCATCGCCGGAGTTGCGCAACCGTGGCACCGTGCATGGACGGCGCTGCGTGCGCGTCGTGTTGAGCGAGCCCCAGCGGTTGACGCTGAAGACCTTCTGGCACCCGATGCCGGCGGGCAAAGCCCGGACGTTTTCAGTTTTTCTCCGCGCAGAGCCGGGACCCCGGACCGCGCAGACTCCGCATGTGGACTTGATCCTCGAGTCGTCGGATGGGGGGGCGATAACCAACCATGTGAGTCCAACGATTTCGTGGCAGCGGGTGAGCGTCACGCAACCGGCAGGACAGACGACGGCAGGACAGGTGCGCGTGGCGTTGCAGACGCGCGGGCCGCAGACGTTGTGGGTGGACGCGGCACAGTTGGAAGCCGGCGAGCATCCCGCGCCGTTTGCCGCAAGGTTTCCGGCCGAGGTGGCGGTGGCGCTGCCGCAGGCCGAACACTGGTTCGTGCCCGGCAAGCTACCCGTGGTCGTCGTGGCGGCCGTTTCCTATGCACCGCAGCCGACCAATACAGCGTGGAAGGTGCATGTGACGGGGCGTGATTTCAACCAGCACGAGGTTTTTCGTCATGAGATGACCGTGGGCACGTTCACCAACGGTTTGGGTTCGGCCTCCGTCGTCCTGCCCTTGGGGTTGACGGGTCACATCGTCGTCGCCGCGGAACTCGATGGTATGGGTTCCCACGACGAGACGGCGCTGGCTATGGTGCAACCACTGGCGGCGCGCCCACCCTCGCGCCAGTCGCTCTTTGGCGGGACGATCCGCTGCCGGCGCGAACACATGGACGGAGCGGCCCGGCTGGGCACGCGATGGGTGCGGATGCCGCTGGCCACGCAGTGGTTTGCCGTCGAGCCACAGCCGGATCGGTGGCAATGGTTCGATGAGACCTTTCGCGCGGCCTGGCGCCGCGGGTTGGAAATGCTCGGGTCGCTCGATGCATCGGCGTATTGGGAAAACGGGGCGCAGGATCGTGGTTCGCAGCCGGAGGAATGGGATGCCTACGTCCAGCAGACGATCAGCCATTACCGGAACTGGGTGCACGCCTGGGAGGTTTGGAATGAACCGGACCGGCCGGGACTGCTGGCCGGCCGCGACCCCGGTGATCAATTGCAGAACTACACGAAGTTGTTGCAACGTACGCATGCGGCGGCGAAGGCGGCGGATCCGACGTGTTGTATCGTGGGCGGAGCCTTGAGCCAGTGGACGTCGGCGTCCAGGTTGTTGCAAGGCGGCGCGCTGGATTTCATGGATGCCTTCTCCTTTCATCTGCCTCCGGCGGGAGGTACCGATGTGCTTGCCACCGACCCGCCAGTGGAGACCATGGTGGCGGCCATCCAGGCGGCCATGCGTTCCCACGGGGGCGCGAAGCCCGTGTGGATTACGGGTGGCGGCTTGCGGAACGCCGCCAGCGGTTATTGCGAGCAGGCATTGACCGGCCAGACCCTGCCCCCGCGCGAC
>CAZAAF010000549.1:0-3336 GCA_964482575.1 uncultured Verrucomicrobiota bacterium
GCACCGGGGATTGGATTCAACCGCTTTCAGGGTTGGAAATGTTTATTGAATGATAACCCGGGGTAGGCCGGAGGATCGGCCAACCCCGGGCTGAGTGATGGAATCCCTTCGGGATTCCGGAATCGGTTCAACCCCGCCAGTCCGGCGCCCCCAAAGCAATAGGGCATCTCAATGCGAGGACTTCACAACTCCAACCAGTAGCCCCCGCTTTGGACGACATCGGTTTCACACCCCCGGCCCGTTTGCTCTGGCAACCCTGCCGTGGAGGCGTATGATGCGACGTTGCGCAGTACGCCCGAGCGAGAATGCGAGGATCACACGGAACGATGAATACAACCGCCGTCATGACCATGCCCCGATTGCTGGTCCTGGGGTTTCTCCTGCTTCTTCCATCCATCACCCCGGCGGCGGACACGGTCTCCGCCCCGGCCGACCAGGCGGCGGTGCAGTTCATCAATCAACAATCCATCCGCTGTATGGCCGGCATAAAGGCCGAGCTGGTCGGATTGAGCAACAAGTGTCCTGCCCTGAAGAACATCGCCGCCGAGCCTGTGGACGCCGCCAAGGCCACGACGAAGAACGCGGGCTGCAGCATGAACTTCTGGCACAAAATGCATGTGGTCAACGGCAAGGAGTCGCTGGAGGACGACGGGATCCGTCTGGCCGTGGGCATCCGGGAACATATGCCGAACCTGCCGGTCACGCAGCGATTCAAGGCCAGCGTCGGCAAGAAACGGGTGAGCGCCTACTATCACATCGAGGTCGGCAAGAACCTGAAGGACGTGGAAGGCTCGATCAAGATGATCGTCGAACGCAACCTGCAACACTTCTGCGCGCTGGCAGAAAAGGTGAAGTGACGGAGGCGGAGGCAGCGACGGGTAACTGGTGATTGGTGATTGGAAATTGGTGACCTATGACTGAGTGAAGGCGGCAATGCACGCCGGCGGTGTCAACTCCACTTCCATGAAGCCGAAGGCTCTGGACTGCGGCGGGAACCGCCGCTCTCGACCGCGCGATCGTTTGGAGAACCCTGAAACTGAAAGCCTCGGAATTCCCGTCCGTCCACGACATCTTGATTCCGAAAGTCTCTCATCCATCCACGGTTGAAAGCTCCAAGAGCTTTCGAAACAGTCCAGGGCCTTCGGCTTCATCCACCGGTGTCTTCACCCAAACCAAAACATATCGAGTTTAAGATGGCGCACTGTGTACCCGGCGACTCGCCTCTTCCACCCCAACGGGGTGGACAGCACTCAGCCCGGCGTTGGCCCGTCCTCCGGCCTACGCCGGCTCGCAACATCCAATACCATTCTACCCCGAAGGGGGTTGACTCCAACGCTGCGGATGGGATTCAACCGCTTTCAGGGTTGAAAATGTTTGTTGGATGATGACCCTGGGTAGGCCGGCGGACCGGCCAACCCAGGGCTGAGTGATGGAATCCCTTCGGGATTTCCGGAAGCACCTGAGAACCCCGAAAACACCGCCGCTGCCTCGCGCCCTGGACCTCATTGTTCATCTACTACATTACTACTTCTGTTCACTGGAATGACAGGCGGTTCGGGGATATAAAGGCGCGCGTCATCGAAAGGAAACGCGATCATGAAGCACTCTATTGCCAAACATCCGGCCATTGCCCATCCACCCGCTTCCTCCCCCACCCTCACCCGCCGTCGCTTCCTGAGCGTGGCGGCGGCGGCGTGGGCCACGGCGAACATCGTGCCAGCCCGCGTGCTCGGCGCGGACGGCCAGGTCGCGCCCAGCAACCGGATCAACCTCGCTGGCATCGGCGTGGGCGGCGTCGGTTTCCCCCAACTGAAGGACTTCGAAAAGGCCGGGTTCAACATCGTATCGCTCTGCGACGTGGATGATGTGTACGCAAAGAAGGCCTACGACCAATGGCCGCAGGCGCGCCGGTATCGCGATTTCCGCGAGCTGCTCCGCGCCGAGGGCGACAAGATGGATGCGGTGCACATCGCCACGCCCGACCACACGCACGCGTTGATCACGCTGGCGGTGCTGAAGCGGGGCAAGCATGTCTGCTGCGTGAAGCCGTTGACGCGGACGCTGCACGAGAACCAGGTAATCGTGGAGGCGGCGCGGAAGGCGCGCGTGGCCACGCAGGTCACCGCACAGCCGAATACCAGCGACGAGGCGTGCCGCACGTGCGAGTTGATCCAGGGCGGCGCGATCGGCGCGGTGCGCGAGGTGCACGTCTGGTCCAACCGTCCGCTCTGGCCGCAGGGGATGCAGCGTCTCCCGGGCGAGGACGCGGTGCCGGAGACGTTCGACTGGAAACTCTGGCTGGGGCCGGCGCCGCAGCGGCCGTTCAAGGACAAGTGGCCCGAGGGCAGCTACGCGCTGGCACAGGTGAAGGCCGCCGGCAAGAAGGGCCCGCACACCAAGGCGGTGTATCATCCATGGAATTTCCGCGGCTGGTGGGATTTCGGCACGGGGTCGCTCGGCGACATGGGCTGCCATTACCTGAACACGCCGTTCCGGGCGCTGAAGCTCACGCATCCGGTCCGGGTGCAAGCCACGGCCACGCAGGTGTTCGAGGAGACCGCGCCGCTGGCGTCGGTCGTGACGTATGATTTCCCGGCGCGCGAAGGGCTGCCGCCGGTGCGCGTGATCTGGTACGACGGCGGGTTGAAACCGCCCGCGCTGGGCGACTTCGAGGGTCCCGCGGCCGCTGGCGGCGCGCTCTACGTCGGCGACGAGGGCAAGATGCTCGGGACGAAACTGCTGCCGTCCGCGCGCACCGCCAAGGCCGACAGCATTCCCAAGACCCTGACGCGCCGCAGCGGGACGTGGGGCGAGTGGTTCGAGGCGTGCAAGGGCGGCGAGCCGGCCGGCTGCCGGTTCGAGTGGGCGGGCCTGCTCACGGAGACGGTGTTGCTGGGCAACATCGCCATCCGCAGCGGCGGCAAACGGCTGGAGTGGGACGCCGCGCAGTTGAAGTTCACCAACGACGAAGCCGCCAACGCACTGGTGACGGAGTCGTATCAAAACGGGTGGTCGTTCGACACGGTGTGAGGCGCGACATTACCATGACGCGCCCGCGTTCCTTGAGCGGCTGGATGTTGCCGGTGATGATCTGCCTGTCGGCGCTTTCCGTCCCGACCACCGAACCTTCCCTGAATGCCGCGGAAGCCGACGGATTCGCGAAACGTCTGGCGGAGGTCCGCCAGCAGGCGCCGGCGGGTTTCACCGTCATGGCCCAGCCGCCGTTCGTGGTCGCAGGCGACGAACCGGCACCGATTGTGCATCTGCGCGCCACCCGAATCGTCAAGTGGGCGGTGGACATGCTGAAGAAGGATTATTTCGAGCGTGATCCGGCCA
>CAZAAF010000550.1:0-3321 GCA_964482575.1 uncultured Verrucomicrobiota bacterium
CACCAACTGGACGCTCTCGGACACGATCACGCGGGTGGTGATCCAGGTGCCGCTCGCCGTCGGCGCGGATAAGAAGCTGGCCGAGCGGTTGATGATCGAGGCGGCGCGCGCCCACAAGCAGGTGCTGGCCAAACCGGCACCATCCGTCTTTTTCACGCAGTTTGGCGAAAGCTCTTTGATCTTTGAGCTCCGGGTGTTTGTGAAACGGCCGGCGGATCGCACCCCGGTGGTTAATGACCTACTCATGACGGTGAACGACACCTTCCAGAAGAACGGCATCCATATTCCCTGAAGCCGGCTTGCGCAGGGAGATTCGTTCTTGACGGGCCGGGCGGCGTTCTGGACAACAGGAGCCTCCGGGACGGTGAAGGGCCGTTCCCCGGGCCGGGTGACGGTGCGGATGCCGTGCGGGACGGAAAAGTTTTTGCGTCCGCCGTCGGAATTGCAGATAATAGCCGTGAGCAAACTATGAAAATAAAGCGACGGTCTTTGCGCGACGGATTCACGTTGGTGGAAATGCTGGTAGTGATCACCATCATTGCGGTGTTGGCGGCGCTGCTGTTCCCTGCGTTGAAAGGTGGCAGCAATCAGGCCCTCCGGATGAGTTGTGAGAACAACATGCATCAGCTTTCCATCTTCATTGTCCAGTACGCCAGGGACAATGACGTCTATCCCGACAGCACCAAGTGGACGGGAACCGCGAGCGTCGAGGATGGTCCGCTGGCCCGATACGTCAAGGACCCCAAAATCTACGTCTGTCCCAGTGACGTGGACCTGAAACAGGCGCTGAAGCGCGGCGTCAAGACTCGACGGACCAGCTACGCGGTCAACGCCTGGTTTGATCGGAAGACGTACAACACCTCGGTGGATTTGTCGCGGGCGGTATTGTTGATGGAGCCGTTCGCGTCCGCGGGCGGTGGCACCATGGAGACGAGCTTCCAACCCAACGGCGCGCCGCGCCTGACGGACCGGCACAACGGCGGTGGCGTGCTGGTTTATGCGGACGGACACACGGAGTTCTTCACCCAGGATCGTTTCCGCAAGGACAAGCAACGGATCTTTGAAGTGACGCACTGAAGACGGACGAGGGCGACGGGACCGGACGAACCGAACTTATCGCCGGGCCGCCTGCCGGTAAGTCTCGATGCCCGTGGCGATGGCCGCGGCCAGCCGGTCGCGGTGGGCGGGCTGGCTGAACAGCTTCAGATCGGAGGCGTTGGAGAGGAATCCACACTCGACCAGCACGCCGGGACACGTCAGGTCCTTCAATACTTCGAATCGCGCCCGTTTCACGCCACGCTCATTCGCGCCCGTTTTTGTCACCAGGTTCTGTTGAATGCAATGTGCCAGCACCACATTGTCGTTGTCGAAACGGTTGCCGTTGAACGTCACGAAATCCTCGGCGCTCAATGTGGTGCTCCTCGTGGACGTGGACGGTGCGCCCGAGGGCGTCAGGCAGAACGTCTCCGCGCCCCGCGGCTCGGTGGAGGGAAGGGCTGAATTGAAGTGGATGCTGACGAAAAGGTCCGCGCGATGGGCCCGGGCGAGGGCGGGACGTGCATCCAGCGGCACTTCACGGTCGTCGCTGCGCGTCAGCAGCACGTTGTAACCGGTGCCGGCCAGCAGGGTCCGCACGCGCTTCGCCACATCCAGCGTCAGCGCCTTCTCCGACAACCCGTTGCGTCCGTGCGTGCCCTGGTCCATGCCGCCGTGCCCCGGATCGAGCACGACCGTATGCAGCGGCCACGAAGCCGCCAGTCCCGTGCGCCGCAGCAACGGATCCAGGATTTTGACCACGTCAATGGCTGGCAGCCACACCTGCTGGCTTTGCAGCGCGAGCGGCGCGCTGAACCAGTACTTCACCCCCTGCACTTCCGCCTCGCGGCTGTCCACCGTCAGGCGCACCCGCACCTGCGGGGAGGTCATGGTCACCGACCGGTCGCGGCCCACCTGTCCCCTCAGGTCGAAGGCTTTCATCACTTCGTTCAGCGCCACGTAATCGCGGCCGTAAACGTGATGGGTGGTCAATACGATGGATTGCGCCGGTCCCGCGGCTGCTGCCACAGCCAGCGTACCCACCAACGTCCATAACCATCGGTAGTTTGTACCCATTTTCCAGTCGTTTCCAATACCCGAAGACTCCGGGGGTTTCAAGATGGAACGTGTCCCCATCGTTTGCAGGCGCTTGCGCATCCCCTTTCGCCTGCAAGTGTGCTATCTTCGACTTCAAACCGTAAAGGGAGCCATGCTGCCATGAAACTGACCTACTGGAGCCACTCATGCTTTTTGTTGGAGACCGATTCCTACCGGCTGGTCATCGACCCGTTCCTGACCGGCAATCCCAAGGCGGGGATCGCCGCCGACGCCGTGAAGTGCGACTTTGTGCTCGTTTCCCACGGTCACAACGACCATTTCGGTGACACGCTGGCCATTGCCCGCCGCAACCACGCGACGGTCATCGCCAACCATGAGATCGCCGTCTATTGCGAGCAACAGGGCGTGACGGCGCACGGGTTGCACATCGGGGGCAGCCATCTCTTTCCCTTCGGGCGGATCAAGCTGACCATTGCCCATCACGGGTCCGCCCTCCAGACGGACAACGGATTTCTCTACATGGGCAACCCCGCCGGTCTTCTCATTACCGCCGGGGGGAAAACCGTCTATCATGCCGGGGACACCGGCCTGTTCCTTGATATGCAGCTCATTGGCCGGCAGAACCGCATCGATGTGGCGCTGCTGCCCATCGGAGACAACTACACGATGGACGTGGATGACGGTGCCGAGGCCGTATCCATGCTCAAGCCGCAAACCGTCATCCCGATGCATTACAACACCTTCGATTTGATCCACGCCGATACGGAAGCGTTTGTGCGCAAAGCCGGCGCCATGGGCGCGCATGTCCGGCCGCTTCGTGTGGGCGAGAGCTTTGAGTTCTAACCGTCCTGTTGGAGACATCCTGATGAAATCACTTCGCCTGTGGGTTGTGCCGTTCTTCGCGCTTCTCCTGGTGTGCCCGGCCGGAAGCGCCGGGGCGGCCGATGGGAAAAAGAAGATCGTCTTTCTCGCTGGCGCGGGCAGCCATGGCTTTGGCGGGCATGCGCATGATGCCGGTTGCCGGATTCTGGCCAAGGCCCTCCAGGAAGCCATGCCCGACAGACTTTGCGCGGTGGTATCGCGCGGCTGGCCGTCGGATACGGCCACGCTCGAGGGCGCCGACGCCGTTGTTATTTATTGTGACGGCGGCAGCCTTCTCAACCCGCATCTCGCCGAGCTCGATGCATTGATGAAGAGGGGCGCGGGCCTTGCCTGTCTCCATTACAC
>CAZAAF010000551.1:0-3318 GCA_964482575.1 uncultured Verrucomicrobiota bacterium
CTGCAGCACCCGCTGCCATTCCTCACCCTTCGCGTCCTTTCGAGCCGGATTGTTGCGGAAGTATTCGAACGGGCAATCGACACTGTACTGGGAAAAGGCCACCTTCAGGGCCAGCAGCCGGTCACAACCATCCTCCACGCGGATGTCTTCAAAACGAACATTTTCAACCACGCCCAGGTCATGGTTGTCGATGCTCAAGGCCGGCCCCTTCTCCTTCTTGATGATGTCGCAATGGGCGAACGTGACGTTGCGAATGGCGGGCGCACTGACGGCAAAACCGACCGTCAACGCGTGGCCCCACTCCGAACTCCAGAAGATGGAATGGGTGACACGCACATCATCGGTGTCGAAGCTGTGGGAACTGCTGTTGGAAATGACACCGCCGGCCTTGAGTTCGCCGTGAGCCTTGATGGCGATGCAATCGTCCTTGGTTCGAAAGAAACAGTTCTCGATCGTGACGTGTCGCGAACTGTCCGGATCGCAGCCGTCATCGTTGTCGCGCCAACCGAGAACCTTGACGTCGCGCACACGGATGTTTTCCGAACAACGCGGCACGAGCGTCCACCCGCTGCTGCCAAGCAACACAACGCCTTGAATGTCCATGTTCTTGCACTCGGTGAGTTCCACCAGCCGCGAGGGCGTCGTGCGGGTCGAACCGTCCAGAATCCCGGGCCCCAGGATTCTCGCGCCTGACACCTGTTTGGCGCGAATGACGCCGCGGACCACGGCGCCGCCGGCCAGATAAACCGTCTCGTTGTCTTTCAGTTCAATCCGGCCCGCTTCATGAATCCGGCCTCCTTCAAAATAGCGCACGCGCGAACGACTGCTCTTGAGGATGTCCGGCTCGGGCGCGTTGGCGAACAGAAACAACGGACGGTGGAGGTCCTTGTCAACCTCGACCGCCAGTTGACCGGGCCCTGAAAGGCGGAAACGAAGGCTGCCGCGATCCACGACCGGTTTGATGCCCCGTGCCAGCGGACGAATCACCGGACGGGTTATCGGCCGCAAAACCTTCACTTCCACATCAACCTCGCCTGTCACAGCGAAAGTGGCCATCGAGAATACGGGGGTTTTGTAAACAAAAACGGGCCTGCCGCCTGCGATGACCTGATAGTCCGGCGACGGTTCCAAGCCCTTGGGAACCGGATACGTCGTGACCTCGCCGCGGGCCAGGACGGGTCCACTGAAAACCGCGCTCAATCCCAACACCGCGATCCATGAACATCTCAAGAACCCCGTCGTTGTTTGTTTCCATTTCATTCGCTGGTTTCAAACATGAGCCATCCCCAAGAGATTGTCCAACATCCGGACGAAACCAACGCAGGCTGTTTCAAGAATTGGAAACACCCTCATGCTGCGACCTCCAAGCATTAAACCCCGGTCAGCCACGCTCATTTGTCCCGATAGTCATCTCGCGGCGGCCGGTCACCCTTGTCGCCGCCGTCACCACCGCCCCGTTGACCGTCCCGACCACCGCGGCCGCCGCGACGCTCGCCGCCTTTGCCCTGCGGGCGGTCGCCGGGACCGCGCTTGGGATATTTGTCGATGCCTTGCGCAGCCCGCTCGGTAATCGTGCCGGTCGCCGTCAGGTCGCGGCCTTTGAACGCGGGATGATCCACCGGATAACGGAAGGCGCGGAAGGCGGAATTGGTCATGGGCAGCACATCCCCGATCACTTTCACCGGGCCGTCGCGCGTGACGGGGTTGATGTATTCCCAAACCAGTTCGCCCTTCTCCGTCACCTCGAAAAAATGACCCTCGGTGTCGGAACAGATGAAGGTGTTGCCGTTGGGCAGGCGCTGGCCACTGGAACCAATGTGACTGAAAAACCCGTGGCTGTTCACCGAACGGTAACTCCAGACGATGTGCTTCGAAATCTGGCGCGGCTGGTTATGCGTGTCGTGGTCGTAGGTCTCACGCCGGTAGCCGGCATCGGGCGGATTCACATACTTGCCGGTGTCGCGCCCGTTGGCATCGAGGAACGGATTGATTTCCAGAATCGAGGATTGCGACGTGCGTTGATAGAGATATTGGCCGTTGTTGAAGACCATGATGTGTCCCGCGCCGGGCTGACCCGCCGGAATCCACGAGGCGTGATGCGCGCCGCCCATCTGTTTGTGGCCGGTGGTCGCGGAATCCCAATTCTCCAGGACGCGCGGCGGATCGCCCTGCGAATAACGGGCCGGGTCTCCGAATCGATAAAGGAAATCACCTGCGGCGCCTGCGGCTTTGGCGATGCCCGCCTTCGGGTCGCCCGCGACGCACGTGCCATCGTGGTCCACCACATACAGTTCTCCCTGCACGGAGTTGAGGACGATGTGGCCGGACTCGGCGCTGTAGTCGAGCGAGTTGCAGTGCAACCAGTCGCGCTTCAACGGACGGCCCGGCATGTTGATGTTGATGCGGCCGGGATGATTCGCAACGGTCTTGCCCGCGCCCACGTAGTTGGATTTCGACGGGTCCACATCCTGCACGACGTGATCGAAGAAACACCATTCCCACACGACATTGCCCTGCATATCCACCTCGACAACGGCATCCATCTGGCCTTTGCGATAGGGTCCGTTCTTCGGGTCAGCGCCGGCGGCGATGGCCTCCTCGTGGGAAATTGTTTTGTTGGCGATATAGAGCGTGGTGGGCGCGTTGAGCTTCTTGTTAAAGATGCGCACCCAATCGTGGTGTGGCGCGTAATTTTCGCGCTTCTCGGTGTATTCCCAGACCGTCTTGCCGTCCCAGTCCACTTCCTTGAAGCCGGAAAAACCGCTCGGGTCGTCCTTCGACGCATCGAGGATATGGCCGTTGTCCAGCAGATGCGGATTCGTGCCGAGCGGCCACGTGTGGACGACACGTCCTTCCAGGTCGAGCAGGAAGGTCCGGTTGCCGACGCCGAAGAGCGTGTAGCCGTTCAACGCCTTCTCCTTGCTGCAAAACAGCAGTTCGGTCGGTCCCTGCAACCGTTCGTAACCCCACACTGAAGTGGCCAGCATCGCGAAGAGGATGAGTGTGCGTTTCATGGTAAAGGTCCTTGTGGTCATTGCGCTCGCGTTGAGTCTCTCTCTTTACGGCACCCGAATGCCCGGTTCGGCCAGACGGACACGGTAGAGGCTTGTCCGGGCGGTGATGAAAAGCGTTTTCCAATCGGCATCGCCGAAGGCGCAGTTGGTGGGCTGGTTGCCCATGGCGAACGTGCCGAGACGTTTGCCGGTGCGATCAAAGACCCGGATGCCGTCTTTGCAGGCACAGTAGATCGTTCCCTGGGTGTCCACCTTCATCCCATCGGCACGGGGCGCTTCGTCCGTGAACACGCGGCCGTTGGCG
>CAZAAF010000552.1:0-3315 GCA_964482575.1 uncultured Verrucomicrobiota bacterium
CTCGGTCGTGTCCATGCCGTTGACGGTCCAGGTGTGCGACGCGTTGAGATCGCGATTGGCGCCGCCTTCGATGAGCACGTCCACCTTGCCGCTGAGCACCACCAGGAGTTGCGCGAGCCGCTCCGGCACCGTCAACCGGTGCGTCCACTCGTGGTCGACCGTCAGCTTCGGATCCTTGACCTCGCGTGTGGTCGAGATGCCGTCGAGCGTGGTGGTGGTAAGGGTCAGCTTCGGTTCCTGGAGGAGGGCCGGGTCGAGCTGGGATTCGCCGAGCATGAGGGTGGTGCGCACGGCGAGGGTGGCCTCGCGCCGGGCCAGCAGTTGCTCGCGCTCGACGTGGAACTGTGCGTCGAGATGGTACTTCTCGGCGTGATGCTCGAACTGGGTGAGCGTGGCAAACGTGCCGGCGGCGTCCGAGAGGATGATGTCCCGGCGTCCGGGTTGCTGGGTGAACGGGACGTTGATGCGGCCGAGTTTTTCATCGCGCGTGAATTTCCGCCCGTCGAGCCACGCGACGGCCTCTTTCACCGGTTCGCCCTGCTCGTCGAGCACGGTCAACAGGTCGCCGCCGGGGCCGGTTTGCTGGAGCAACTGCCACTGGCCGGCGCGCACCAGCGCCCGGCTGCTGCGGCCGCCGCCGATGAACTCGAGGATCCACGCGCCGCGCCGTCCCTTCAGTTCGGGGAAGGTGAAGGTCTGGCGCACACGCTTGAACGGGCCGGCCTCGAACGTCTGGGTGCGTTCGCTGTTGGCGACAAGACCGTCGAGGTTGAGGTCCGTGTTGAGCTGACGGTGTTGGGCGAGGAAGAAATTCAGGGCATTGATTTCATAGATGCGGACGAGCAGCTTGGGCGTGTTTTTGAGGACCACGTCCATCGCGACCTCGGCGCCGGGAGTGGTGAACGGGGCATTGGTCGGTGGAAACTCGATGTCCACGCGCTCCTTCAATCGCTGGAAGTCCGCCGGCGCCAGCAGCGAGGCCCATCGCTCCGGGTCACCAGTGCCGCGAGTGATCATCGCTTCGGCGAGGATCGGCTTGAGCCACGTGTCGAGCACGTACTCGGTCCACGGCGCCAGCAGGCTCTGGACATCGCCGTCGGCCTGGGCGGCCAGGAGGTGGAGGAAGTAGTCGCGCACGAGGGCTTCGTCCGCGCCGATGGGCCGCAGGTTGGGATACGCGGCGTTGAGGTTGCACGAGGGCTCGCCGCGTTGGGCGCAGCTCTGGAGCCAGTGGGGATTCACATAAACGACGCCGCGGGGGAGCTTGACGTATTCGAGGAACCGCTCGCGGTCATAGACACCCTTCTTGCGGTCGTGGTCGAGTCGCTGATAGAGCACACAGGCTTTGAGTGTGTTGAAGGCGGGCGGCAGCGTCCGGGCGTAAGCCCACACCCGATCCAGCCAGGCTTCCCGCTCGGCAGTGTCGAACTCGATGTCGGCATCGGCCGACGGCGCGAGTTTGCGCAGCCGTGTGGACACAAATCCCTCGTTGACGGCCAGAGAGGGCATGGCCCGCAGAAGCGCGTCGAGTTGGTCGGGCAGCAGCTCGCGATGAATGATGAACTCGCCGAAACCGCGCGACTCCCTGGATTTCAAGTCGGTGAGGATCAGGTCCACCAGATGCGGCACGTCGGGGCGGCGAAGGCCGGCCAGGAGGGCGCGGCGGCGCTGGCCGTCGAGCGGCACCTGCCGTGCCACCAGGTCCTCCAGGGCTGCCTGGGAGAGACTGCGCAGGCTGCCGTCGTTGGTGAGTGCGTCGCGCTCGAACACCTGGCGGGCAATGCTTTTCGGGTTGAGGGAGGTGGGTAGGTTGGGTTTCTTGTCGCGGGCCTCCTGGACGTGGTTGAACTGGAGACCGAGTTTCTCGCGCAGATACGCCAGCGTGCTTTGCGGATGCGCCTCGTAGTCCAGGAGCGCTTCGCGATTCTCGATGATCTGCCGCCGCGCAGAGTCGGGGAAACGCTTCTTCCATTGCTTCAACACGTCGGCGAGCCGGGCGGTGTCGCGCGTGTTCTGAGCCTGGAGCGCATGGTAATAGTAGGCGTCCTCGCTGCCAGGCACGAGTTCGCCCAGAGCCTTGTCGCGGTCGGTTGCCAGGGCGAAACGCTCGGTGAAACCGATTTCGTTGTCCGCGCGCATCGTGCTGGCCGGGGAGAGGAGGAGGGTGGCGGCGAGCCAACCCAGGAATCGCGTGCAGGTGTTCATGGGAGTTGACGGATGGAATCGGGGGCCGATATTCAACGGCACGGCCGGCGGGGTCGCCGGCGCCATTTCAGTTGGGAGCCCCAGGTTCATATGTTCTCAGCGTCGTTAGACGGCAGGGATGGAAAAAGACTCCAGACGCCGGCATCCCTCCGGCACCGACGCCTAGAGTACGCCGTTTCGACCGGCTGACAACGGAAAACATGATTTTGGGGCCGGACGATTTCACGGACAATGCCGCCGGATTTTGCCCGCGACACCGTGGATTTGAACGGGCGATGTCATTTGACGCTGGAAAAAAGAAAGGTCCCTCGTCAACATGCGGGTCGTGACGGCGGGCTGCGGCCCGCGATGGACAACCAGAAATTCGTGAGTGGCAAATCAATCAACGAGCGACTTCAGGCCGCGAAGCGGCATCTGACGGCAGCGCGCCAGCCGCGGGCGACGGTGTTCCCGGGGCGGACGGCGGAGACCGCCGTGCAGCGCCACTTGTTTGCCGCAATGAAAGAGCTGGAAACGGCCACGAGGGATTTGGAGCGGCAGCGGGGCAAACTCGTCGCGGACCGGCGGAAGCCGGCCGGACACCGGCTGTCGGGATCCCCGGAGTGGTATCGGCGTTTTTTTGAGACCGGATCCGACGCGATTCTCCTGATGGATGTGGAGACGGGGGCGGTGGTGGATGCCAACGCGACGGCCGTCCGCCTGTATGGATACACACGGGAGGAGTTCCTGAGGTTGAAGGCGGAAGACCTCTCGGCCGAACCGGAGCAAACCCGGCTGACCTTGGCAGCGCGCGAGACCCGTGTTGCCATCCGCTGGCACCGGAAGAAGGACGGGACGGTCTTTCCGGTGGAGGTTCGGGGCAATTACTTCAGCAGTGGGACACGGGAGATTCATGGGGCGGTGATTTGCACCCTGACGGAACACCGGCAGGCGGCGGAGGCCCTGCGGCGGGCGGACGAGAAATACCGGGTCATTGTGGAGAACGCGGCAGAGGGGTTCTTTCAAAGCACGCCCGACGGGAGGCTGCTTGCCGTCAACCGCTCCTTTGCCATGATTCACGGGTATGCGTCGGTTGAAGAGTGCATGGCCGCCGGCCAGTCGATTGACCGC
>CAZAAF010000553.1:0-3310 GCA_964482575.1 uncultured Verrucomicrobiota bacterium
GACGGCCTGGCGGAACCCGGCCATGTCGCGCAGCCGGCGGTTTTCGTCCTCCAGCTCGTTGAGGCGGAGGCGTTCCTGCATCTGGAGGGCGAGCTTCTCCCGCAGGTCGTGATTCTCCTCCAGGAGGGCGGTGCGGGACTGGACCTCCTCGCGGGACGAGTTCCACGAGCGGTTCAGGGCAGCGCTCATCTCCAGCACGGGGGAAAAAAGCTGGGTAGCCAGCGACTTCAGCCTCAGCGCCGGCCCTGCGGGCAGCGCAAAGTAAAGCACCAGGCTCAAAATAATCGTGCCGAGCAACGCCAGATAACTTCGTCGTAACATGCCTTCTCAGGCGGGAACTCTCGCGTCCCTTCGACGGGCGATAACACTCTGCATTGTGGGCGGCCGACCGGCGTCAAAGCCGGTCAGACACGGTTGCCGGCGGAGATTTTCTCGAGGAACTGAAGCTCGTTGAGCACGCGGCCGGTTCCCTCAGCGACGGCGCTGAGCGGGTCGTCCGCAATGTGCACGGGCAGGCCGGTTTCCTCGGCCAGGAGCCGGTCCACACCGCGCAAGAGCGCGCCCCCGCCCGCCAGCATGATGCCTCGGTCCACGAGGTCGGCTGCGAGTTCGGGCGGGCATCGCTCCAACGTGATGCGCACGCTCTCGACGATTTGGGACACCGGTTCCAAAAGGGCTTCGCGAATCTCCTGGGACGTGACGGTGAGGGTCTTGGGCAATCCAGCCACCAAATCCCGCCCCTTGACCTCCAGCGTCATTTCCTGCTCCAGCGGAAAAGCCGATCCCAGCCGGATCTTGATCTCCTCCGCGGTCCGTTCGCCAACCATCAAATTATAGGCACGCTTCATGTACTGGATGATCGCCTCATCCAGTTCATCGCCCGCCACCCGGATGCTCCGGCTGAATACAATGCCAGCCAGCGAAATCAGGGCGACTTCGGTCGTGCCTCCGCCTATATCCACGATCATGTTCCCGGCCGGTTCCTGTACCGGCAGGCCGACGCCGATCGCTGCAGCCATCGGTTCCTCGATCAGATAGACCTTGCGAGCGCCCGCATGGGTCGCCGAGTCCTTGACCGCCCGCTTCTCCACCTCGGTGATGCCCGAAGGCACCGCTACAATCACGCGCGGGGCCACCATGGACCGGCGGTTGTGAACCTTGCGGATGAAATAGCGAAGCATGCTCTCCGTGATCTCGAAGTCGGCAATCACGCCGTCCTTCATAGGCCGAATGGCCACAATACTGCCCGGGGTTCGGCCCACCATGCGCTTCGCTTCCTCGCCGACGGCGAGGACGTTGTTGGTGCCAGCCTGAATCGCCACGACACTCGGCTCACGCAGAACAATCCCATGGTCTTTGACGTAAACCACGGAGTTCGCGGTTCCCAAATCAATTCCGATGTCGTTCGAGAATAACCCTAACAGTTTGCTTAACATTAGCTTGCTTCGCCGCGGTCGGTACGGACGGCTTTCTGATCTTGGCTCCTACACATTTTGCCGGCCCACGCGCCACACGGCACACGTCGGCCAACATACCGATTCCTTTTGTAAAGGCTGGCCCGCACCCCGTCAAGGAGATAACTACCGCAAACAGAAAACTTTCTGAGGCCGGCGCTCAGGGGGCTTTCGGCGGCGGCGGAAGCGGGGGCAGGGGACGCGGCACCGGACGGCCCATCGCCTCGCCGCCCACCACCTTGATCTGGCCGTCCTCCGTGCGCTTGAAGCCCGGCAGCGAGTTGTAGTTGCTGTACAGCTCGCGCTTCATCACGGAGGCTTTCGGCGTGATCACCGAGTAATGGAACTGCCGGGGTTGGGCCTGGTGCAGCACGTGGAAGTTGCCGTCCTTGTCCAACTCCGCCTTGGGCGGACTGAAAGTGACCCATTCGCCCAGCGGGATGACGCCATAGACAATGCCCGTCTTCTGGTCCTCGATGCGGCTGTAAAGCCAGGACTTGGGAGGCAGCAGCACCTCGATGACCGAAAAGGTGCGGATGCTTTCCTTGTCGTCCTCCTCCTTCACGCCCACGCTTTTCGTCAGCAGCGTATGACCGCCCACCACCTCGAAGACCTTCACCGCCGAGGCGAACGTCGCCCCGTAGCCCGCCACTTTCACCAGCGCCCGGATCTGGTAGCGTCCCGGCTCGCGAATCTGGTAATAGGCCACCACGTCCACCGTCTTGGCGATGGTCTGGCCGCCGTTCAGCACGATGTTGCCCGCCAGATATCCCGGTTCCACCATCCCGATGTGCTCGCCGTTGGACCGCGAGATGTCGAACCGCAGCCACGGCGCCGACTCCTGGTCCACCAGATTCATCGGGCCCGCCGCGTAGCTGCTCACCTCCACGTTGACCATCATGGATTCGTACAGCAGATATTTGTCGCGGCCGACGTCCAGCTTGATGTTGATCTGCGCCCACGCCGGCACGGCCATGCAAAGCCCCGCCACCGCCAAAAACAATCGCATCATGGCCGGACGCTATCACGCGCCCGCTTGCATCGGCAAACGATTTCTCCTAACCTCGCCGGCATGCCCACTGAATTGATTGTTGCCGTGGATGTGCCGGACCTTGCGCAAGCCAGCCGGGTGATGGACCAGCTTGCCGACAGCGTGCGCTGGTTCAAGGTCGGCCTTCAACTGTTCACCGCCGCCGGCCCCGCCGTCATCCACGAGATTCGCGCCCGCGGCGGCAAGGTCTTCCTCGACTTGAAGTTCCATGACATCCCCAACACCGTGGCCGGTGCCGCGGAATCCGCCGCCGCCCTCGGCGTCGAGATGTTCAACGTCCACGCCTCCGGCGGCGAGGATATGATGCGCGCCGCGGTCACGGCCGCGCAACGGCACATCCAGTGGGGAGAGATCGCCAGTTCATCGCGCCCCGGGGCCGGTGGACAGAAGCCGGCGAGGGATGCAACCACCATTGCGACACGCCCGCTGGTCATCGCTGTCACCATCCTCACCAGCCAGCCCGCCACCGAGGCGGACGTCCTGAAACTGGCTGGCAGCGCCAAAACCAGCGGTCTCGATGGCGTCGTCTGTTCCGCGCGCGAAGCCGTCACGCTCAAGCGCGAGCTGGGCGCGGACTTCAAGCTCATCTGTCCCGGCATCCGCCCCGCGTGGAGCGAGAAGGGCGACCAGAATCGCATCGTTACGCCCGCCGACGCCGCCAAAGCCGGTGCCGACTTCATCGTCGTCGGCCGTCCCATCCTCGCCGCCCCGAATCCCGCCGACGCTGCCAAGCGGGTGATCGAGGAAATGGCGACGGGGAAATAAGGCACAGCCCCCAAATCGTAGCCCGCGACTCCGTCGCGGG
>CAZAAF010000554.1:0-3296 GCA_964482575.1 uncultured Verrucomicrobiota bacterium
TGCGTCATTTATCTGCGGCGGCTCCTGCCCGTGGAGACGAACTATCCCATCCCGCCGATGGAACGGATGAGCGTCGAGGTCCCGCGCGAAGCCTGCACCATCATCATGCTCGCGGCAGTGGCCTGGCTGGCCGGCGTCAACGGGCGCTCGCGCCTCGCCAGTTTCTTCTACGCATTCGGCATCTGGGACATCCTGTATTACGCCGGCTTGCGATGGTGGACCGGCTGGCCTGGCGGGCTGTTGACATGGGACTGCCTGTTCCTGATTCCGATGCCGTGGTATGGACCGGTGCTCGCGCCGGTGCTGATCATTCTCTATTTCGTGGTCGCATGCTGCTGGCTGCACGTCTGTGAAGTGCGGGGCCGGACCATGCGTTTTTCCGCGGCGACGATCCTGTCGCAACTGGCGGCGTTCACCCTTTGGTATTTCTCGTTCGTCAAGGACACCGCCCACATCACCCGGCACGGCTACGCCACGATCGCGTATTCATGGGCGTTGCTGGCTGCCGGCGCGGTCCTTGGCGTCGCGGGCCTCTGGCGGGCCTCCCGCCCGCCGCGTTCCGCAACGCCGATGGTGTCCGCCGTGACGGACTAGTTGCACTCGGCCACGAGCGGCCCGGCCAGTTCCTTCAGGAAGAACAGCTTGCCCGCCTGCGTCGGCATGAAGCTCGAGGGAATCCACATGGTCGGCCCGTAGCGCAACGTCACCCAGAGGGACAGTCCCTGCCAGGCCATGCCGCGGCCGAGGGCGCCGTCGGCGCCGCCGATGATCCTGTCCGCCGAGAGGAACAGGGCGGGCCCGATGGTGTTCGCGCGCGTCGGCACCAGCGTGGTGCGGCTCTTGAAGCTCGTGATGGCGTTCTGTTCGATGGTGAGCGGATGGAGCTTCGCGCCGAGCCGGTGCGTCTGCCGCCGCCAGGCGGCCTCGGTCTTGAACTCGGCCGCGAAATGCGGCTCCCAGAAGGCGATGTGGAACACGCGTCCAATGCCGAACACCACCACCAGGTCCGCGCCCGCCGCCCGCACCTCGCCGATCTGCTCCTGGTAATGGGGCAGGGAGTTCTTCGTGGCGAAATGCCGCTGCTTGGGCGGCACGGTCAGTTTGCCAAGCGGATTGTAGAATGCCTGTTCCATCGCGTACTGGAACGCGCCCGGATTGCTGGGCGGCAGCGTGTTGCCCTTCGCGTCGCTCCACTCGTCCATGTTGAAGCCGTGGACGTGGCTGCAATCCACCTTCCATTCGCGCAGGAAAAAGACCGTCCAGCGATACATGCCCATCGGCCCCACCGGCAGGATGAACGCCACCGGTTTGCCGGCTTCCTTCGCGCTCGCAATGGTCAGCGCGATCTCATGGCCCATCATCATGTCGAAATCGGCGAGCGACTCGCACGGCACGGGGCGGAAATCCGGGTGCCACCATTTCTGGCGGTTGGTGATGGACGCGGGCGGTTGTGAACAGCAGCGGTCAATCCGGGCAAGGTCCCAGCCGGCGGGGAAGAAGTTTTCCAGCAGCGACCCTTTCAGCGTGGTGAGAAGCGTGGGCTGTTTCATGGAACCTGTTCATGCCACAAGCCGGCGGGTGAGGTCAAAGGGAAAGGAGAAAGTCGGTGGCGAGCCGCGGTGCATTCAGGAAAACCGCGAATGGCTGTCAGTTCTTCTTGGGCTTGCCTGACTTGACGGGCTTCTCCTCCTGCTCCTGGGAGGATGGAGGCCGTATGTTGGCAAACGCAGCCTTGACGGTGGTCGGGACGAATTCCTCCCATACCACCCGGCCGCCGACCAGGATCTGGACGCCACGGCCGTGGATCTTCTCCCCGGACCGGCGGTCGGTCAGTTGCGATTCCGAACTGCTGGCCTCGATGATCTCCGTCTCGAAGACCTTGGTCTCCTTGGGTTTCAGCGAGCACTTCTCGTCCTTGCCGTACACCACGTCGGCGCCATGAGCGGCGGCGCTGACGCGCACTTTGGAGATGCCCCAGCGGACAATGACGTCCTCGATCGGGGCGGTGGTGGTGTTTTGCACCGTGATACGAAGCCCCATCGAGGAGGCCACCGTGTTGGGTGAGTAATAAGTCGTGCGGCCGGACGTTGAAACATCGCCTTGGGCGGTTTTCTTCCGGCTGAGCGGTTGAACGGTGACTTGCACCGGGGCGAATTGCGCACTGGCGGAAAGGACCATGCCGGCCAAAGCCATACAGATGACAAACGTTTTCATAAACCACCTCCTGGGTAAGGTCCATTTATGCAGAAACAGGCCGGAAAGTCAATGCCGGACCGGATGCCAATGACCCTGTGGCATCCCGGGGTTGGGGGCGACACACCGGGAGTGGGACGGCGGGGAATTTACAGCAACGACATCGGGTCCACGTCCACGGCGACCAGCACGTCCGGCGGCAGTTTGGCGGCGCGCAGGGCGGTGCCCACGGTTTCGGTGAGGCGCATGATCTGGTGCGTTCGCATCAGGATTTGATAGCGGAAGAAGCCCTTGATCCGGGCCATGGGCGCGGGCGAGGGGCCGACGATGAGGGCCAGCTTGCCGGTGGCGGCCCGCAGGCGGTCCGACACCGCCTCGGCGTGGCGGCGCACCTTGTCCTCGTTGCGTCCCCGGAACAGCAGCGCCACGGCGCGCGTGAAGGGCGGGTAATGAAACTCGTTCCGATACTCGATTTCCTGTTCGTAGAACCCGTCAAAGTCGTGCTGCCGCGCGTGGCGGATGGCGTCGGCAAACGGGGTGAAGGTCTGGACGATGACTTCGCCCTCGACCTCGCCGCGGCCCGCGCGTCCGGCGACCTGCACGATGAGCTGGAACGTGCGTTCGGCGGCGCGGAAATCCGGCAGGTGCAGCGCCATGTCGGCGTAGATGATGCCGACCAGCGTCACGTTGGGGTAGTGAAGGCCGCGGGCGATCATCTGCGTGCCGATGAGGATGTCCACCTTGCCGGTGCGGAACTCGCCGAGGATTTCCCGGTAGAGATCCTTGCGGACCATGACGTCCGAGTCCATCCGCGCGACGCGGGCGGTGGGGAAGTTCTTGGCGACGGCCGCCTCGATCTTCTCGGTGCCGACGCCGGCGTACTTGATCTGCGGCGACCGGCACTCGGCGTTGGGACAGCGCTCGGGCGCGGCCTGCTCGTGGCCGCAGTAGTGGCACCTCAACTGGCCGAGTTTGCGATGATAGACCAGCGACACCGAGCAGTTGTCGCACTTGGCAACGAAACCGCACTTGGGGCAGATCATCGACGTGGCGTAGCCGCGGCGGTTCAGATCGGCGGCGAGGCGCGCGTAGCGTCCGCTGTG
>CAZAAF010000555.1:0-3284 GCA_964482575.1 uncultured Verrucomicrobiota bacterium
TTTTCCGCGGAGAAAATACCGTGCGGGCCGAAGTAGACTTCCTCGACGTCGGCGGGAAAGCCGACGATGGTGAAAAGAATTTCCGCGGCGCGCGCGACCTCCGCCGGACTTGCGCACCACTGCGCGCCGTGCGCGAGCAGCGGCTCCGCCTTGGCGTGACTGCGCGTAAAGACATGCAGCGTGTGGCCTGCCTTTTGGAGGTGCCCGGCCATCGCCGCGCCCATGATGCCTGTGCCGATCCAACCGATGTTCATGCTTGCTCCGTCAGGTGTGCCGGGCGCGCAGCGTCTCCAGCGCCTGGGCGGCGTCGCTCCAGGCGACCTCGTGCGGCTGCTTGTGCTGCTGCACCGCGAGCGCGGCGACTGCGCCGGCGGCCTCACCCATCGCCACGGCGTTGCCGGTGACGCGATAGCTGGAGTGCGCGATGAAATCGCCGCTGATGCAGCGGCCCGCCAGCATCAATCCCTTCACATCCCGCGCGATCAGCGACCGCAGCGGAATGTCGTACGGCTTCGCGCGATACCCCACCTTCGCGATGCCCTTCTCCTGTTTGGGGTCGGTGGAGTGGACATCAATGCCGAACGTGGCGCGGCAAACGGCGTCCTTCTGGGAACGCCCTTCGCGCAGGTCGTCCGTGGACACGGTGTACAGGCCGTGGATGCGCCGCCCCTCCCGCACGCCGATCTGTTCGGCGGTGGCCACAATATGGACGTTCTTCCACGGGCCGCCGAGCGACCGCAGGCCGTCCACCAACGCATGCAGCTCCTGGCGTGCGCGCAGCGTCGCCTCCGTCAGGTCGCGGGCGCTCGTGCCCTTCAGGCCGTATTCATGGTTGGCCATCAGCGCGAACAGGTCGTCGCGCAGCCGGAAGATCGTCGGCTTCGCATACGACGGCGAATGCCCGCCCTTCTCCATCTCGGCCCGGAGCCGGTCCTTCGGCCCCGCCCAATCCCTCCCGTCGTCGTCGCGGAAAAATCCCTCGATTCCCTCCGGCGTGACACCGGAAATGAGCGCCATCAGCGAGAACGGCTGCGTGTTGCCCGTCTCGGGGCTGCCCCAGTCGAATCCGCAGCCGGCCGCCGCCGCCAGGTCGCCGTCGCCGGTGCAATCCACAAAAACCGTCCCCGCATACGCCTCGCGCCCGGATTTCGATTCCGTGAAGATGTGCGTCAGCCGCTTGTCCGCGTCGGTCACCGCGGCACAGACCCGCGTGTGCAACTGCACCTCCACCTTCGCCCCGGCGCACATCTCCTCCAGCACGAGTTTCATCACCTCGGGGTCGTAGCCGTTGGTGGCCTTGCCACCGGGGGTGAAGGCGCGTCCGTGCCGCTTCTCGGTCCGGTCCCAAATCTCCGCCATCAGGCCGCTCTTGTTCTTGTAGTCGAGAATCCAGCTCAGCAACCCCGCCGTCCAGATGCCGCCGAGGCAGCCGTGCAGCTCCACCAGCCGCGTCCTCGCGCCCTTGCGCGCCGCCGCAACCGCCGCCGCCACGCCCGCCGGACCGGCCCCGCACACCACCACGTCGGCATCGCCGGCCATCGGCACGTAGCGCGACGGCTCGGCAATCATCCGGCTCACGCTGCGCGCGCCCGCTTCACGCGGCGCCAGCGACATCACCGCGCCCAGCCCGCTCCATCGAAGAAAATCCCGTCGTTTCATTTTGAATACCTCAAGGCCAACACTCGTTTACCCGTTTCCATCACATCCGGTTTGTTACAGCGCGCGCCATGATACAACAGCGCCTGCGCCACCTCGCCATAATTGACACCCTTCTCGTGGCCGAGAAACTTCTCCTGTCCCAGCCCCGTGCGCGTGTTGTCCGCCACCTCCACCTCACCCGAGGGTTTGACCCGCGCAAGTTCGCACTTCATCCCGCGCTCGATGGCGTCGGACACTTTCGCGTCCGGGAAATACAGCGAGCGCACCTCGAGCTTCAGCAACGCCACGGCCTGGTAGCTGGAATCGAAACCGCCGCGCTCGATGAACACACCGTCCTCGCGCTGAAGCGTCAGCGCCCGCTCGACAAAGTGCCGGCCGATCTCCTTCAGCCGCTCGTCGCCAAGCAGCAGGCCCGTCAGGGAGAACGCATTGGCATCAATGCACAGGCGGTTGGGCGATTTGCCGTCCGCGCGCCGTTCCAAATCCTCGCGTCCGTCGGCCAGGCGCTGCGCCGCGAGGCGGATTTTCGGCAGCAGGCCGGCGATGCGGTCCTTGAACTTCGCGCCGAGCGGGCTCTCCCGCAACACCAGCAGCCCATGGCTCAGTTCGCTCAGCCAGAAGGCGCTGTCGCTGGTGTAATACCACGGCATCAGTTTCTGGCCCGCCTCGAACGGCTTCAACTCGAAGCTCCCGTCGGCCTGTTGACGGGCGAACGCCGCGTCAATCGCCCGCCAGGCCTCGGTAACCAGCCGTTCGTCGTGGCGCGCCGCACCCACCATCAGCGGGAGCATCGCGCCGCGCTGCAACGACACGCCCGTCCAGCCCAGCCGGTGATTCGACCCCACCAGCCCGTTGGCATCCGGCGCGCCGCCAACCTTCGCCAGACGCGCCACCACCTCCGGGGGCAGCTTCTTCAACAGTTCATACCCGGACATCTCCGCCGCCTGCGCGGCGAAGCACGCCCAGAGCCCCCATGCGATGACACAGTATTTTCTCATGCCTTCATCCCGCTCAGGTCCACCGTCAACGCCCTGTTCTCCTTGATCAGATCCTTCATCGTCAAGAACCGTCGTCGCGCCGCGGCCTCGCGGCCGAGGATCGCCGTCAACGTGCCGTCCACCGCGCGCGGAACGGTCGCGTTCTCGTAGCATCCCCCCGTGATGTTGCTATAGAGGCTGGCGATGTTGCGCTCGACGCCCTCCGTGAAGACGCTGCCGATCTGCCCGACGTAATGTTTGTCGCCGCCGCGCACGTACACCTTGCCGCCGTACTGGATGTGCGCCGTGGCTTTCGTCCCGAAGAGGCTCGCCGAGAGCGTGGTGATGTCGAAGTTGTTGTCGATCGCCTGCGTCACGTGCGTCCACAGCGAGCCATCCTCCTGCTCATAGACCACGCCGAGCGCGTCGGTGCGGTCGCCGTGCGGATCGGGACGGCAGGTGCGCGAACGGCCGGTCGCCGCCACGGGACGCTGGCCCGTCACCGCGATCACGCCGTCGAGGATGTGGATGTCGTAGGAGACAATGGTGTCGCCGCTCAACGCCGTGTCGGAGAGCCAGATCTGGCCGCGCAACCGGCTCTCGAGGGTCTTCTCCAGCGGCGGGTCGGGCCACGCATGCCAGCCAAAC
>CAZAAF010000556.1:0-3281 GCA_964482575.1 uncultured Verrucomicrobiota bacterium
CACCACGCCGCCCGTCTGCCAGAAGCGTTCCAGATTCTTCCATGCCGCCACGGGAAGGGTGTCGCCACGCGGCAACACCACGACCCGCCATCGCAACTTGCCATGGACGAGAACCCCTTTTTCCACTCGCGCCGAAGCCAGCGCGAGAGAATCCACATAGGTAAAATCCCGATTTGCAGCGTAGAGGCTGTCGCTTACGAGGCGGTACGCGTGTTCCACCCGGGCCGCGCCCGGCGATCCCCGGGCTCCCTGGGTGGACGGCAGATACTGCGGCCAGAGACTTTCGATGGGATACAACACCGCGATGTCTGTCACTTGATGTCCGCCCGTAAGCATCGTGGCGCAACGTCCCACATGCAGATTGAGCCGTTGCAGCTGCTCATCCGGGAGATTCTTGAAACCATAGTAACTGGTGATGGTGTTGATGCCGCCATAGATCAGCCGGTTGCAGGTGCCGCGAATCTCGTCTTCGGTGACCACCCGGACAGGACGCGAGTCGCCGGCGGGACGATATCGCTGCGAGTGATCGGAGGTTTCGCACATCGTCACCGTCCGGCCTTCCAGTTCGGCGACGCTGCTGATCAGCCGCGCGATGTACCACGGCACCTGCGGAGGGAGGCTTGTCAGACAATCAATGCCCGGCGCGTCCAATCGACGAATGCAGCGGAAGAAATCGCCGTAGAGTGGAACGTGAGCCGTGATGTTTTCCTCCATCAACAAGTGGCCGCCCGATGCGACGTGGTGCTCGTGGCACCATTGCTGGATCTGGCCGAAGTAGTTTTCCGATACCAGATCGCCCACGGTGTTCCAAAAATCGTACCGTGCCCGGCGCCCCCTGCCGCCGGCATCGGCCACCAGCGCCGGCAGGAACGGCTCCAACGCGTACCCCCGGCGTTTCTGGAACTCCGCGGCCAGTTCCGGTGCCCACGGCAGCACCCGGTATGGCATGGGCCGCATGAACAGACTCATCAACGATGGCTCATCCGTGAACGTGGAAACAAAGCAGCGGCCGAGATCGTTGCCAAGGTGTGCTGCGTAACGGTCGTGGGTCACTTCCAGAAAGCGAGCCGTCGGCTCCCGCATCAGCATGTTGATGTACGGCAGCTTGTCGCACAGGCTCACTGCGGCGTGCGTGCCTTCGTAAAGCATGCTCTCGGTAATGAGCATGATGCGCCAAGGACCGGTCGGCGCCTGCCACTGCAAACGGCCATCTTTCACTTGCGCCGACACATCCACGCCTTTGTCCAAGGCGATGATGCCGTTGTTGACGGGAAAGGCAGCGGCGAGCATTCGCTTGCCCGGCGGCATGGCGAGGGTCACGGCGCCGCCTTCGCTGGTCGTGTCGGCGATCAACAGGCCGCGCGCCTCGAACTCGGGATGCCCGCGCATGGTGATGCCGCCGGCAACCCCGGAGGGATAGCCGTGCTCATCATAGAGCCAGAGCGACATCCCGGTTTTCTTCGCCTCCTGGACGGCACGAACAAACGAGCGCCAATGTTCCTCGTTCTCAAGGTATTCATGAAAGGAGACATTGCTGACAAAACCGCCAAACCCCTTTCGCAGGAGCCCCTGCAGCTGTTTGTCCTGCTCGGCGGGGACCAGGGGGAAGCCATGAAGAATGGGAAGGATACGCGCGGCGGACGGCGGGTTGGCAAATCGTTCGGCGAGAGGACGATCGGGCTGGGCATACGGTTCCCCACCGCACGCGGTGGACAGAAGAGCAACCGAAGCCAGCGTTGTCAGCGTGGAAAACAATGTTTTGTTCATGGTTGGAAAGGAACGGCTCCTAAGAACGTTCTCACCAGCGCACGATGGTGACGCAGCAGGCGGGACGGCGTCGTCCCTGCCACTGTGACTAACGGCTGATACCGCGTTCGCTCTTCTCGACGAACGCCACCAGATGATCCAATTCCGGCGAGTGCGGCATCTCGGCCTTGATCTTGTCGATCGCGCTGCGCACCGTCAGATCGGATTTGATCAGCACCTTGAACGCCTGCCGGATGTGCTCGCGCGTCTCCGCTTCGATTCCCCGCCGTTCCATGCCGATCTTGTTGACGGCGCGACAGGCGGCGGGATTTCCGTCAGCCATCATATACGGCGGAATGTCCTGCACCACTTTCGAGCAGCCGCCGATGATGACCATCCGCCCGATGCGGCAAAACTGATGGACGGCCGCCAGACCGCCGACCACCGCGTAGTCCTCCACGATGACGTGGCCGCCGATGGTGCCACAATTCGAAAAGATGACGTGGTTGCCAACGACGCAATCGTGCGCGACGTGGCTGTACGCGAGGAAATTGCAGTTCGAGCCAATGACGGTCTTGAGGCCATCGCCGGTGGCCGTGTGCACGGTGGTGCTCTCACGGAACGAGTTGTCGTCGCCGATTTCCAAATAGCACTGGTTCCCGGATTTCCACTTCAGGTCCTGCGTTTGCAGCCCGATGCACGCATGTGGATAGAATCGGTTACGACTGCCGATAGTGGTCAGACCATCAAGGACCACGTGGCTGTGTAGCCAGCAGCCCGCGCCGAGTTTGACGTTCTCGCCGATGACGCAATACGGCCCGATCTCGCAATCCGCGCCGATCTGGGCCTTGGGATGAATGACCGCGGTGGGATGAATGGCCATTGCTTATCCGTGGATGAGGAACATCAGTTCCGCTTCACTGACAACTTCACCGCCGACCTTGCAGGTGCACCTGGCGCGACCAATGTTCCGCCGCTGCGCGGTCAGTTCCGCCTCGATGAGCAACTGGTCGCCCGGTGTAACCGGTTTGCGGTACTTGACGTTGTCCGCGCTCATGAAATACGCCAGCTTGCCGGCGTTTTCGCCGCCCTTGAGCAGCATGATGCCGCCACACTGCGCCATGGCCTCCAGTTGCAGGACACCGGGCATCACCGGATGGCCGGGGAAATGCCCCTGGAAATACGGCTCATTGATTGAGACATTCTTGATGGCCAGGGCCCTCTTCTCCTCCAGCTTGATGACGCGGTCGAGCATGACGAAGGGATACCGGTGCGGCACCATTTTCAGCAGTGCGACCGAGTCCACCTCACCTGCGTCGCTGATGGCCGGCGGCGTCACCTTGGCCGGCGTCTTGGCTTCGGCGGGAGGTGTGGGCGGTTTGGCGGGTTTGATCGCCTTCTCCGCGAGCTGTTTGGTCAGCTCGTAGTTGACGGTGTGGCCGGGCCGGATGGGGATGACCTGCGCCGCCACGGGCCGGCCCATCAAATAAATGTCGCCGATGATATCGAGCACCTTGTGGCGGACAAACTCGTCG
>CAZAAF010000557.1:0-3277 GCA_964482575.1 uncultured Verrucomicrobiota bacterium
CGTGAAGTTCAGCAAATAGGCGAACAACGCCTGGGCATGGTCATCGTACAGGCGTTGTAGTTCGGTGGTCGCCGGCATGTTTCGTATATAGACGCCGCAGCCCCGCCGTTTTGTCTAGCGAATGTTTGGGAGCGGTGGCCGCCCCGTGGACACGATTGAATCGTTGTTGCCGTCCGCGGGTCTTCCTCATACGCTCCAAGGGCATGACCAACGAAGCGATGTCCCTGCAACAGCTCGGCGACGAGGCGGTGAAACAGTTTCAACAGCGCTATGGTCGCGCGCCGCGCTGGATCGCCGCCGCGCCCGGCCGCGTCAACATCATCGGCGAGCACACGGACTACAACGACGGCTTCGTTTTCCCGATGGCCATCGAGCGGTACACGGTCATCGCCGCGGACCGTCCGGCGGGCGCCGGGGAGGCGCAGGTGACGTGGCAGTGTGCGCGCACGGGCCAGAGCGCGACCTTCCCGCTGAGCCGGCCGGTGCCGAAGGGCGAGCCGAAGCACTGGACCAATTACATCCGCGGCGTCTTCGCCGGCTTCCAGCAGCGCGGCGTGGACGCGGGGCCGCTCGAGGCCGTGATGCTTTCGACGGTGCCGCTCGGCGGCGGGCTTTCCAGCAGCGCGGCGCTCGAAGTGGCCACGGCCACGTTGATCGAGACCGTCACCGGCCGCGCCATCGACCCCGTCGAGAAGGCGTTATTGTGCCAGCAGGCAGAGCACGAGTACGCCGGCATGCCGTGCGGAATCATGGACCAGTTCATCTCCGCGCTCGTCCGGAAGGACCATGTGCTGTTGCTCGACTGCTGGTCGCGCCAGACCGAGCTGGTGCCGATGAACGATCCCGGTGTCGAGGTGCTCATCGTCAACACCAACGTGAAGCACGAACTGACCGGCGGCGGTTATGCGCAGCGCCGGAAGCAATGCGAGGAGGCCGCGCGCATCCTCGGCGTGCCGTCGCTCCGCGAGGCGACGGCGGCGATGCTGGAAAAGGCGCAGGGGGCGATGGACTCGGTCGTGTTCCGCCGCGCGCGCCATGTCATCGGGGAGATTGAGCGCACGCCGGCCGCGGCGCGCGCCATCCGGACGGGCGACTGGCCGGTCGCGGGCAAGCTCATGTATGCCAGCCACGCGGCGTTGCGCGACGACTACGAAGTCAGTTGCGCGGAACTCGACGTGGCGGTGGAGATTGCGCAGGGGATCGGCGCGGCGGGCGGCGTCATCGGCTCGCGCATGACCGGCGGCGGTTTTGGCGGATGCACGGTGAGCCTGGTCAGGACGGCGGCGGTGGCCGACATCTCGCGGAAGATCGCGGAGGCCTATCGCCAACGCACCGGCATCGAGGCGACCCTGTTCGTCTCGCGTCCCGGCGCGGGCGCAACGGTCCTGAAATCGTAGCCGACGGCGTTCCGTTCTACGGATTGAGGAGCACCTTGCGCGGGGTGACCAGCGCGGTGAGCTGCGGGATGTCGAAGGCCTGCAGCAGGCCGAAGCAGAACATCTCCGGCGTCTTGTCCACACTCCAGTCCTTCTCAATGACTTCCTTCAGGCTGGCGAGCGCGCCGTGCAGGTCCACGCCGGCAACCGCCTTCTCCTCCAGCGCGGCGGCGATGAGCGCGAAGGTGCTGGAGCGGGGCCCGCAGGCCGCGAGCGTCACGGGGCCGGTTTTGCCATCGCGTTGGAGCCAGCGCGCCACGGCGGCCAGTTGGCTGGCCTGCAAACCGATCGGGCGCTCGCCCACACCGGCCACGAGCAGCGCAAACAGATAGTCCCGCTGCGCAATCTTCGATTCGCCGAAATAGAACGGGTCCACCGCCACGACGCGCTTGCCGGCCGCCAGCAACCGTTCCACCTCGTCGGCCGCGCTCTTGCGTCCCTCGTCCGCGACGAGCAGCACCGTCTCCTTCGCCGCGCCGCGGGTCAGTTCGACCGCGGGCACGGTCCACGTCCCGCCGAGCTTGAGACTCCAGAAGGTGGCTTTGACGCCATCCTTCTCGTCGGTGCCGGCGCGTTCGGCGGCGACCGTATAGTTTTTGGCGTGGACGATCTCGCGGAGCCGGGCGCGGCCGGCCTGCTGCCAGTGGCTCAACGCGCTTTGGGCCGTCGGGATTTCCGGATGGCAGGGCAGGTTGCGGCTCAACGCCAGCGCCAGCTTGTTGAAGTCCAGGTTGTCGGTGGGCAGTTCGACGGCCAGCACCGTGTTGGTCTTGATCTCGCTGTCGCTCGGGATTTCCACCGCGTCGAACTTCGGGTCGCCGATGAAGAAGTCGCCGATCATGCCGTAGAGCGCCTCGCGGTTGTCCCGCTCGAAGTTGTGCGTGCCCGGCACGTAGTTGATGTGCGAGCGCAGGGCGGCGGTCTGGCCGAACATCGTGTAGATCGGTTGCGCGGCATCGAGCAGCGGCGGCAGCGCGTGTGCGGCGGCGAAACAGCAGTTGTCCTTTGCGTTGTAGGTCAACAGCGTGGGCCGCGGCGCACGCATGGCGGTCAGGTGCGTGTAATCGGCGACGGTCGCCATGTCACATGGCGTTTGCTCGGAGTCGCCGAGGTCGGAGAGGTGCCGGGCCCGGGTGCGGAAGCTGGAGTAGCCCGCCACCGGGTTGGCGAGCGTCACGCGCGTGTCGAGCGCGCTGATGAAGATGGACTGCCAGCCGCCGCCGGAGACGCCCGCCACCGCCACGCGGTCCGGGTCGGCGTGTTCCAGGGAGAGCAGGACGTCGATCCCGCGCTTCATGGAGAGGTAGAAGGGCGACACGCCGCTGGTGCCGCAGAGGTCGAGCTGGTTCATGTGCGCGTGGGAGAATCCGGGGGTGCGGAACTGTCCCATGCCGAACCATTCGACGTTGAGCGAGATGATGCCGCGCTTGGCGAGATTGATGCAGCGAATCTGTTTGTAGCCGGCCGCCTTGCCGACGGGGTCATGGCCGTTGACGGCGAGCATCACGGGCGCCTTGCCGGTGAGGTTGTCCGGCAGGTAGAGCAGCGCGGGAATCCACAGCCCCGGCAGGGCCTCGTAGCGCAGCTTGCGGATGTGGTAGCCCGGCCCGCCCTCGAGGGTGTCGAACCATTCCACCTTCGTCTTCGCGTCGCGCCAGACGGCGGCCTCGCCGCGCAGCACGACGCGCTCCAGCATGTCGTGGCGGAGCCGGTCGGCGATCTTCTGCCATTCCGATGCCGATTTCACCGCCGGCATCCGCGGCACGCGCGTCTCGGTGAACGCCTGCACCTCGGCCATCGGCGTGTTTGTGCCGAGGATCGGGTGTTGCAGGAGTTGCTGG
>CAZAAF010000558.1:0-3273 GCA_964482575.1 uncultured Verrucomicrobiota bacterium
AGGTCAAGCAAAGTCACCGCATCTTGCGCCGCGAAAGGCAACATCGCACACACGATCTCTGCCATCTTGGTACGATTGGGATACATGAGGTTCATCCGAGCGTCGTACTGCGCCACGCGCGCAGCATCATCATAAGCCGCCACGCTGTGTTCCAGTAATCCGCCCGCGCCCGGTGCCGTGCTCATAACCGACATTGTCGCGTTCTCCCTGCAAGCCGCAAGCGCAGAAATACAGTCTTCACCTATGGTCCCGGCAACCGCCGGCAGTCATGCTTGGGCGGCAACCCCAGAGCGTGCTAGCATCCTCTCCCCATGACAACCAGACACTTTCTCACAACGACGATCAGTCTGATCCTGGTATTGTGCGGAATTTCCGTCCCCTTTGCCGCCACTCCACCACCGACGTTCGCGGATGTCTCCTACGGTCCACACACCAACCAGTTGTTGGATGTGTACCTGCCCACGGGTGACGGGCCGTTTGGCGTGCTGGTGTGTTATGGGGCCATCTGGGTTCCCAAGAAAAGCGTGCCCGGTCACGGATTCAATGTGTTCTTCCCAAAGCAAATCGCCATGGTAGCGGTGCAAACCCGCAGCATGACGATCGCGGTGAATGAGAAGGCCCATCCTCCGATTTCCTACGTCTTGAGCGATGCCCGCCGGGCCCTCAAATTCATTCAACATCACGCCCAAGAGTGGAAGCTCGATGTGAACCGCATCGGCACCTTCGGCGGATCCCAAGCCACCATCCCGTCGTTTTATGCCGCCCTCACGGCTTGCAAGGTCGATACCGTAACGAAAGACCCGGTGGAACGCGAATCGGTCAGGGTCAAGGCGATCGGCTTCATGCGCGGTCCAGGCAGCATTGACCCCAAGCGTCTGATGGAATGGAATCCAGGTGTGGAGTGGGGCGCACCCGCGTGGGGATGCAGCGTGGCGGATGCGTTGAAAAGATATGACGAGCTGCACCCGGTGATTTCCAAATGGTCACCGGAATATTTTGTAACGAAAGACTCGCCGCCCATGTTCATCGAAAACGAGTGGGGTCTGACGAAACCCGATGACCCAAAAATCACCCAAGCCAATTATCAGACGCACTCGCCGCTCTGGGGCATCGGGTTGAAACAGTACGTCGAAAAGTTCGGCGTGACTTGTTACCAGAAATATCTCGGCCATCCCTCGGAAAAATACCAGGACATTTGGAATTTTCTAGTGAAGAAGCTGCAGACATCACCGGAATAAGTGATCGGCGGCGATTCACCACCTCCATTCTCCACCGCGCGGACAGGCAGAGTCGCAACATCGGATGTGCCCAACGTGGAGCGGGTGTTTGACCGTCAGACGGCGGCGCGAACAGGACTTGCCGTTGCGGACGCAAAGGGCAGACCCTGATTCAACCTCCGGTAGTTCAGCCATGGTGCACCCATGGCACGAATCATAGACCGGACAAACCGCTACCGAGACGACTCCGCCGCCGAGTTGAACTGAACATGGACCAGGCCACCCACACCCAGGAGTTTCGTGCCGTGATTGCAGGTCGCCAGAAGGTCTTCATCGGAAACCCAATAGGGCGAATACCATTCCCGATCCACGTCGAGAATCAGGACGCGGCGCGTTGTGCCGTCGTACGCCCCGACGGGCGAGATGTGGGCATAGGGACCGCCACGGGCACCGGTCAGATCGTCTTGAACGAAATGGACCAGCAGATAATCCGAAGAGCCCTTTTCGACGGCCTGAAGCGTCTTCCGAAACTCCTCCATGGACCGGTCCTTGAAAGAGTGCGCCGCGACCTGCGCGCGAATGCCCAAGGTGTGGGCCGTTTGTTCAGCAGCGAGTTTGAGTTCATCCAACGTCAGCCCGTGCCGGCCCTGAAGACCGTCCTTGGACACCAGCTCCCGTAACGGGACCTTCCGAACCCGTTCAAGGAGCATCTCCTGCGTGACATTGCGTTCCGTGTCTGGGATCCCGGCACGGCCTTGGATCGCCGCGTTGAAGACCATCGCCATGGAGGCGACGGAGCAGGCGTAATCATTGCACTGCGGTACATAAAAGGGGATGAGCCGCCAGAAATCCGATGTCGCGGCCTTTTGCAGGTATTGGTGGTCATGAACGAGCAAGGTGACCTTCGAACCATATTTCGGGTGCTCGTCCGCCGCAGTCGCGGCAGAGAACATCATTGGAAACAAAACCAGCGCCGTCCAGATGGACCGTGTTCTGCTCAGATGAAGGTTCACAGGCAAACGGATCATAGAGGTTTTCATCAACGCAGACGGCGATTCACGGCAGGATGGCAAACACTCTGGCAGGGAATCCTGATCCTCCCTTCGATTTCGGGAACGCGACCACAATCAGGGCGCCGGACTCAGGCACCTGGTCGAGATTGGCCAGCAACTCAATCTGGTAGTGATTCGTGCCCAGGATGTACGTCTCCAATGAGTAATCGTCCTTCGTGGTCGCAACTCCCGGGTCCGTGTCCGTCGTTTCATGGCCGGATGCGGTGATCCGGCATTCTTCGTACAGGTATTTCAAGACCGGCAGGCTCCAACCCGGGTAATGCGCCACACCCTGCGCGTCGGCATTCCGCATGGCCTGCGCATCCGGCCAGCGTTTGGACCAATCCGTGCGCATGGCGACAAACGCACCCGCCGGCACCGTCCCGTGCCGTTGTTCCCAAGCCCGCACGTCATCCATGGAAATGACGTAGTCGGGGTTCCTGGCCACCTTCTCATGAAGATCGACAACCACCAGCGGCAGGAGCATCTCCTTGACATCGATTTGGTCAATCGTCCGTTTACCCTGGACAAAATGGGCAGGCGGGTCGCAGTGCGTGCCCCATTGGCCGACATGGGTAAACCGCTGGGCGTAAAACCCTTTGCCCAGTCTCCCTTCGCCCGCGTCATACCCGTAGATCGTCTCCCTCTTTTCGTCGGGAAATCCCGGCCAATGCGGAATGCCAGGCTCGAACGCGTGGGTGAGGTCCACAAAGCGCTTCGTCTTGAAGATTTCGAATACTTCACGTAATGAAGACCCCTGTGGACGCGGGCCGCACCCCGTCAGCATCAGCGCCGCCACCCAGAGAAGAAGGACAATGACTCTCGACATGGTTCGCTTCCGGAAATATTGGACTCCGTTCGCATCCTAGTCGCGGCCCTTGCGAACACAAGCATCGAATTGCGCCTTGCAGTCGTTATGGCAGGGCGACCCCTCGAATTGCCCCCGTTTGAAGCTAAGCCGCGAATTCTCGCGACCACCTGTCCGACGCCTAGCCGCCCGACTT
>CAZAAF010000559.1:0-3269 GCA_964482575.1 uncultured Verrucomicrobiota bacterium
GTTCATGTGCCTCCCAAACTCCTGTATCTCATTAGTCACACACCAACTATTCGCCGGGTCGGATCTGGTTTATAACAACCGCAGCACCATTTCCACGTATCCGCTAGGGACCGCCTTCTCCGAAGGCGGTGGCCGATCGCCTCGCAGAAGATTAGCGCGTTCGGAGAACGCGCTCCACCCTCTTGTGAACCTCCGTGCATTTCGTGGTTCAACAAAAAACATCCGTGTTCAATCCGTGGCCACACTCTCAACGTCCCTGAATCCGCCAGAGGTCGGTGAGGGTGCGGATGAAGAGACTGTCGCGGGCGATGGCGGGCGTGGCGAGGGTCATCTGGTTGAGGTGATGGCGGGCGAGGAGTTTGAACTCCGGCCCGGCCTGGATGACGAACGTCTCGCCGTCTTCGCTGAGACAGTAGATTTTCCCGTCGCACGCCCACGGCGACGCCGTGAAAGCAGCGGACTCGGGACAAATGCGCTGCCGGCTGTACAACGCCCGGCCCGTTGCCGCGTCGTAGCAGGACAAAAAGTTCCGGTCGTAAAGGACATAGAACCGTCCGTCGTAAAGCAGCGGCGACGTCACATAAGGACCGCCCTTGCGGTCGCACCACGCGATGAATGAATTGCCCGCCTGCTCCTCCGGCAACGTGATGTCGCCCGATGCGCCGGGGCGGACGGCGAAGATCGGCCGCGTGGATTCGTGGACATACCCGGAGCACACCAGCAACAGGTGGCGCGTCGCCACCGGCGTCGGGATCGTAATGGTGGACATGCCGGAAAACTCCCACAGCGGATGGCCTTCGAGATCATAGGAACGCACCTTCTTGCACCCCGGCGTGATGAGTTCGGTACGGCGCTCGTTCTCCCAGATGAACGGCGTGGCCCAGTTGCTCGTCTCATCGCGCTCGACGCGCCAGAGCTGCCGCCCCGTTCGCTTGTCGAACGCCGCCAGGAAGGAAGACTGGTCGTTGTCGTTCACCGCGTAAATGTGATCGCCGTACAACACCGGTGACGCCGCCGGTCCCCAGGCAAACCGCGTCGGGAAGAAACCCCATTTCTGCGACCACACCTCGCGCCCGTCCATATCCACACAGAACAGGCCGACGTTGCCGAAGCTCGCATAGACGTGCTCGCCGTCGGTCACCGGCGTCTCCGAGGCGTAGCTGTTCTTCATGTGAATCGCGCCGGGTGCGGGTCCTTTGTAAACCGCGCGCTCCCAAAGGAGCTTGCCCGTGGCGAAGTCGAGGCAGTAGATCATGCAGCGGTACTCGTCCGCCTCGCGCGTGCCCCAGAACCGCCAGACGTAGAGCCCCTTGCGCGGCGGTTCGACCGCCTGTCCGCTGACGGCGGACGTGACGAACACCTTGTCGCCCCAGACGATCGGCGACGACCACGACTTGCCGGGAATCGCCGTCTTCCAGACCACATTCGTCGTCGCGCTCCAGGCGGACGGCAGTTTCGCGCCGTCCACGATCCCGTTGGACTCGCCGCGGAACTGCGGCCATCGCTCCGGCCCCGCTGCGTGCGCGGCGCACACCATGAGCGCCACCGCCACAAGACCCGAAGAGATGCATTGCCGGTTGATCCAGTTTTGTTTCATCGCCGTCTTCTTTTCGCACATCGCTGTGCACCGTGCCATGCTGTTTTGCGCACACTCCTACCAATGGACCAAAACCCTCGCTTGATTCCATCGCGGCAGGTGATATGGATTGGTCCGCGGCAATGGCTCACGCCCGGAGGAGCCGGACATCACAATCGCCATCATGAAAAAGAAAGCGACCATGAACCGGCGCAGGTTTGTGCGAACCGCCACCCTTGGCGCGCTTTCGCTCGGCGTGTTCCGGCACGTGGAGAGTCGGCTTCCAGGGGCGGAACCCGCCGTTCCTGTCGAAGCCCCAATCCCGTCCGATGCGCAGGTGGGAAGCCTTTATCCCCTCCTTCAGACGATCGCGGAGGACTCGACATGCGAGATGTCGTTCCTGCACGACCGTTTTTCCAACATCGAAGCGTGGAAGCGCGAGGCGCGCAGCAAGGTGTTTCCGTTGCTGCACCTTCCCCGGCAGGGTTGCTGTCCGCCAACCGAGAACGCCGGCCGCACGGACTGCGGGGATTACGTGCTCGAGAAAATTTACTTCCACTCCACCCCTGACATCCGTGTGCCGGCGTGCCTGCTGCTGCCGAAGGGTGAGACCAAGCGACGGCCGGCCATCGTGGCGCTGCACGATCACGGCGCGTTCTTCGTTTGGGGCAAGGAAAAGTTGATCGCGATGGAGCACGAGCACCCGTCGCTGACGAAGCACAAGCTCCAATACTACGCCGGCCGCAGTGTCGCCAGCGAACTGGCCCGGCGCGGCTACGTCGTGATCGTCATCGACATGTTCTATTGGGGCGAGCGGCGCATGGTGCTGGCCGCCGACCCGCCCGCCTGGCGCACGCCGGCCCAGATGACCGTGGACGACGTCACCGCGTTCAACCGCCGCAGTTCCACCAGTGCGCCGCTCATCGCCACAGGCTTGTTCGAGGCGGGCACCACGTGGGCGGGCCTGATGTTCCTCGACGACATCGGCACGGTGGATTATCTCGTCCGGCGTCCGGAGGTGGACCCGGACCGCATTGGCTGCTGCGGGCTTTCCGTCGGCGGTTTCCGTTCCGCCTGGCTGGCGGGCCTGGACTCGCGCATTAGGGTCGCCGTGGTGGTCGGCTGGATGTGCACGGCGCGCGACATGCTGCAATCCAAACTCACCAGCATCGGTTTCTGGAAAACGGTTCCCGGCCTGTACCGCTATCTGGATCTGCCCGATGTCGTGTCCATGACCGCCCCGGGCGCGCTGATGACGATTCACGGCACGCAGGACAAGCTCTTCACCAACAACGGGGTGCGCGCTGCGTATGACAAGATTGCGCGCGTGTACGCCAAGGCCGGTGTGCCGGAGCGGTTCGAAGGCGTAACCTTCGACGGCCCCCATGAATTCAACGTCGCCATGCAGGAGAAGGCGTTCGCATGGCTGGACCGCTGGTTGAAACCCTGACGATCATGCCTATGAAATGGATGGCGAGTTATCTGCCGCTGTTCCTTCTGTTGTCCGCCGCCTGTGGCCAGGCAACCCCCGGGCCGGTGGTTGAGGCCGAGGAAACCGTTTACGAATACACCCCGCCGAACAACGGCTCGGGCCCGCTCTGGTGCTACGGTTCAACCTGCATCGTCCGCCATGGCGACATCGTCTATGTCAGCGGCCAGGAGACGCTCAAGGATGTCCAACCCCTCAACAACA
>CAZAAF010000560.1:0-3268 GCA_964482575.1 uncultured Verrucomicrobiota bacterium
TGCGGTCGTTGTTCTTTGTGGCGCTCGACAAGAACGATTTGGCGGTGAAACGGATGCACAGTTTCGTCACCGTCCAGCCGGGCGAGACCATTGGTTGCGTGGGATGCCATGAGAATCGCCAGAGCGCGGCGATGTCGTCGCACGCATCCTTGCTGGCGATGAAACGGCCGCCCAGTCCAGTGCAGCCGATTCGCGATGTGCCCGCGGTGCTCGATTTTCCCCGCGACATCCAACCTATCCTCGACCGGCATTGCGTGCAGTGCCACAACCCCGACAAGCGTGAGGCCAAGGTGGACCTGACCGGTGACAAGACGGCCGCCTATTGCATGAGCTACTGGACTATCACGAAGCGCGGGTTGATTTCCGACGCGCGCAACCAGCCCTATGCCAACCGTACGCCTTATTCCTATGGCAGCTCGGCGAGCCGTTTGATGAAGCTCATTGATGGCAGTCATCACGAAGTGAAAGTCAGCGATCTGGAGCGAAAGATGGTGCGGTTGTGGATTGAAACCAGCGCCACGTATCCCGGCACGTACGCTTCGCTCGGCTGCGGCAGCTACCCGGTCCACCTGCCGTATGGCGCCCTGATGAAGCGCTGTGGCCAATGTCACACCGGCAAGGCGCACGACCATCGCGGCAAGGAATTTACAACGCTCATGATCAATGGAGCGCACGGGCATTATCTCGAGCCGCTCGAGAATCTTTCGCGGCCTGAGAAATCCTATGTGCTTCTAGCGCCTCTCGCGAAAGAGGCCGGCGGTCTGCAGTTGTGCGGAAAGCCGGTGTTCATGGATACCAGCGATCCCGTCTACCGCGACACGCTTGCCGCCATCGGCAACGCCCGCGAGCGGCTCATGGCCGGCAAGCGGTTCGACATGCCCGGTTTCCGCCCCAACGAGCATTACATTCGCGAGATGCAGCGGTTTGGCATTTTGCCCAAGAGTCTTGGGCCGAACGATCCGGTCAACGTGTATGCCACGGACCGTGCCTATTGGGATTCGTTCTACTACCGGCCAGTCACCACGGCGGCCGATACCACCACCACGCGTTGATTTCATGACGCGACTGCGTTACTTCTAATGTCCATGAAGAACGTGTTTACCCACAATGTCGTCGTGTCGCGGTGTCTGGCCTTGGTGACGGTGGCATGGGTTGTCTCCTGTGGACAACCCAGCGAACAACATCGCGAAACCGCCAGCGCGCCCGCCGCCGTGACGCCCGCCGAATACCAGCCGCTTGTGGGCCGATGGGCGAGGACGGATGGCGACTACGCCATCGAGATCAAGGGCGTCAACGCAGATGGCAAGACGGATGCCGCCTATTTCAATCCGCGTCCGATTCACGTCGCACGCGCCGAAGCTTCCCGCGATGGGGATGTGTTGAGGTTGTTCATGGAACTGCGCGACTCGGGCTATCCCGGCTGCCTCTACAAGCTCACACTCGACAAATCCACCGGCACGTTGGCCGGCACCTATTTCCAAGCCGCCCAGAACGAGACGTATCAGGTCACGTTTGAAAAGGCGAAATAGGCTCCTGGCTGTCCCGGCTTATCGGATGAGCATGGGGTTGCTTGTCGGTTTCAACACATCATTTGAGGTTTGATTATGAAATGGTCTCGTCTGTTCGTCATGTGCTGGGCGCTCGCTGTCGGAAGTGTCGAGGCCGGCGAGTTCTATGTTTCAGCCACCGGCAACGACGCCAATCCCGGCACGTTGTCGAAACCGTTTCTCACCCTGGAACGTGCGCGTGATGCCGTCCGGCAATCCAAGGCCCGAAATCCGAAGTCCAAAATCGAGGTCATCCTCCGCGGCGGGACCTATGAGTTGGTGAGGCCGTTCGAATTGACGGCGGCAGATTCCGGCAGCCCGAAGGCGCCGGTGGTCTATCGCGCGCGGCCGGGCGAGTCGGTGCGCATCAGCGGCGGCAAAACGGTGACGGACTGGAAACCCGTGAATGATACGGCGATACTCGACCGGCTCGATCCGGCGGCACGGGGGCATGTCGTGCAGGCCGATCTTCGTGCGCTGGGCGTAAAGGATTTCGGCGCGATGGGTGGCGGGTTTTCGTTGGGTGGCGGACCGGGGTTGGAGTTGTTCTTCAACGACCAGCCGATGACGCTGGCGCGTTACCCCAATGATGGTTTCATCAAGATCACCGGCGTCGAGGGCCCGACGCTGGTGGACGTGCGTGGTACGAAGGGATGCAAGGAAGGCGTCTTCGCCTATGACGGCGACCGGCCGTCGCGTTGGGTCGGCGAAAAGAACGCGTGGGTGCTCGGCTATTGGTTCTGGGATTGGGCCGAGGGACGGCAGCGTATCGAGTCCATTGATCCTCAAACGAAACGGATAACCCTCGCGAAGCCGGATCACAGTTATGGATATCGCAAGGGGCAGTGGTTTTACGGGTTCAACCTGCTGAGTGAGATTGACCAGCCGGGCGAGTGGTATCTCGACCGCGATGCCGGGGCGCTTTACTTCTGGCCGCCCACCGACATTGCGAAAGGACGCGCGACGGTTTCGGTGCTCTCGAATCTCGTCACGATGGCCAGTGTGTCCCACGTCACGCTGCGCGGGTTGACGTTCGAGGCGGCACGCAACGATGCCATCCTCATGAAAGGCTGTACCAACAGCCTCATTGCCGCCAGCACCATCCGCAATGTCGGCAGTTGGGCCGTGCAGGTCAGTGGCGGCCAGAACAACGGCATCGTTGGTTGCGATATTTACGCCACGGGTGACGGCGGCATCGGCATCCACGGCGGCGATGCGAAGACGCTCACGCCCGCGGGTCTCTATGCCGAGAACAACCATGTTCATCACTGGAGCCGTTGGAACCGGATGTACCGGCCGGCGATCATGGTCACCGGTGTTGGCAACCGCGTTACGCATAACCTGCTGGAGAACTCGCCGCACACGGCCATCGGGTTTGGCGGCAATGACCACGTCATCGAGTTCAACGAGATCCACAGCGTTTGCTACGAGAGCAATGACGCCGGCGCGATTTACGCGGGTCGCAACTGGACGATGCGCGGCACGGTCATTCGCTGCAACTTCCTGCACCATATCAACGGTTTCGAGGGGCGCGGTTGCGTGGGTGTGTACCTCGACGACATGTATTGCGGCACGACCATCGCCTCGAATCTCTTCTACAAGGTTACACGCGCGGCGTTTGTTGGCGGCGGCCATGACAACACCATCGCCAACAACATCTTCGTGGACTGCAAGCCCGCCATCCATGTGGACGCGCGCGGCATGGGGTGGGCGCACGCGAT
>CAZAAF010000561.1:0-3267 GCA_964482575.1 uncultured Verrucomicrobiota bacterium
ACTTCGATTGCAGGGTCTCACCGCGACGCCCGAATCGGGTTTTCATGGGGTTCCGTGTATTATCGTGCATGGTTCTCTCAAACCTCCGCCAACATCGTAACGAGGATTCCCGCAAACTCAAGCGCCGAATTCCCCTCGACACGAACCATCCTCATGGCGTGCGCCGGACAATCCGAAAATCGCAGCAACGATCTCCCTCCATGAGGGTTGTCGTCCGCGTCATTTTCAGTTGCCGGTTGAACCCCTCAATAAAAGCAAAGTCCCGACAGCAGGAAAACAGGCAACCCAATCCCTTAAGTCCCAACCTCTTGTACATTTCTGCGTATTGACATCGCGTGATATTAAAGAAACATCGCGCGTCGTTCACCTCCAGCATCTCCATATCAAGCGCACCCCCCTCGCACCACAGCGGCAGGACTTTTTTTGAAAATTGTTTCAGACTATTGCCACCCGCCGTTTTCGCCAGTTCGGCCCCTTTTCTCCGGGCGAGCGTCTTGATCACACGCTCCACGGTTTTCAGGGTTCGCTCGCGGCCGAACTCCTTCATAAAGGCCCGGACCAACGGCGCAGCGATCTGCACCTCGATCTCGCGTCGTTGCAACAAGCTTATTGAACCCACCTTGACCTTCTTCATTGTTCGCAACCCGGTGTTTGTTTCAGTGGTTCAATGCCAAACTCATGGGCGATGGGAATGGCCGCGGCCAGGTCGTTGACCAGGGGAAAGTCCACGCCCGCGGCCCATTGCCGGCGAAGGCCCTTGGGAGACTCGTCGCGGAAATAGTTGATCTGAACTCCGGCTTGATGGAGAAGCTGGATAATCTCCGGGGGCACTTCGCCCGTCTTGCCGAGCAACTGGATGAAGTTGGCCTTCATCGCAAGGGTCGCCTGCGCATACGCCGTCACGTTGCCCGCCTGCCGTTCCATGTTACAGATCAGCATCTTTGGGACAATGGCACGGGCGGCTTTCGCAGCGGCTGCGCCCGCCGCGAGGAAGGCTTGATGCGTGCGACCTGATTTGGCGATGACCCGGGCCGCCGCTTCGCCCGCCGCCACTCCACCTTTGAGATGGCAATTGAGCCACACGTTTTTGGGAAACACGGCTAGGGCTTCCTCAAAGGTGGGAATGCGCGTGCCGGCGAAACGCGGGTCTTTCTTGCCGCCCGCATCCAAGGCCTTGATCTCGGCCAGCGTCATGTCGGCAACCTTGCCTTTGCCATCCGTGGTCCGGTCCACGGCGAGGTCGTGCATCAGGACGAGCGCGCCATCTTTCGTGAGTTGGACATCGAACTCGATCATGTGGGCACCAAGCCGGACGGCTTCCAAAAACGCGGGAATCGTGTTCTCCGGATGTGTGCTCATGGCACCGCGATGGGCACAGAGGCCGCGCACAGGCATCGGGATATCTTCCGTGCAACCCTGGACCAGACAGGCGAGGATGAGACCGGCGAGGAGAATCCGGCAATGGTTCATAAGGTGCGCGACTGCAAGGGTTGTTCAGATTCGACAACCTGACGCTTACCAGAAAACGCGCCGCGCATCAACTCAGCCACTTCGTCCGGTACATGTTCTGAATCCAGCGGTCGGCCTCGGGCGCGCCGGGCACTTTCATGGCGGCGGCGTCCCACTCGATGGACCGGCCCAGCCGCAACGACAGAATGCCGGGCAGGTAGGCCGCACACGCACGCGCCCCGATCGCAAAATCATTGTAGGTGGCCGGGCCGCCCTTGCACGCCGCGAACCACTCCTGCATGTGGTTGTCGTTGGGCAGGCGCGGCACGCTGAGCGGCAACGTCTTGACGGCATCGTGGTCGAGCACGCCGCGCCACTTCTTGTCGCCCTTGAGCTTCATGATGCCGGCCACACCCCAACCGTCGGTATAGAGTTGGCCTTTCTGCCCGACAAACAGACAACCGGTGGTCGGCAGGCTTCCGCGGCATTCCTTGACAGCGTTGGTGACGTCCTCAGGTGGATTCTTGCCGCCATCGCCCCACCAGAGTTTGACCGGCGCCAGTCCCTCACGCGCGGGATACTCAAACTGGAAGCATCCGCGCGAAACGTACGTTTCCTTGAGCGGTTCGGGAAGTTCGGCGGTGACGCGGGCGGGTTCCCCGAGTTTCAACGCGCGGACCGGCAACTGGAAGGTATGGCAACCCTGGCCGGCCAGCATGCCGTTGCAGAAATCGAGCCAGTGCTGCGCCTTGATGCATCCGGGCATGTAAGCGCCCGCCTTGAACGGCCGCCACGGCGACGGCCCGATCCAGAAATCCCAGTTCACGCCTTCGGGAACCGGGTCCTCGCCCGGCGGACGATCATAGCTGGGCGGGAACTTGCCGCAGTAATCCGACCAGAGCCAGACTTGCTCGACCGGGCCGAGCACGCCCGCCTGGATGACCTCCACGGAACGCCGGAACGATTTGCTGCTCGTGCCCTGCGTGCCGAGTTGCGTGGCGACCTTGCTCCGCGGCGTCAGGTCCATCAGTTCCCGGGCCTCGGCAAGCGTGCGCACCAGTGGTTTCTCACAATACACGTGTTTGCCCGCCTTCATGGCCCGGATGGAGATCGGCGCGTGCCAGCGGGAGCCGATGGCGATGACCACCGCATCGACACTCTTCTCGTTGTCGATCAGCTTGCGGTAATCGTCGTACAGCTTCGCCTTCCCAAACATCTCGTCCGCGCCCTCCACCTGGCCGGCCACCAGACTGACCGCGGCTTTTCGCATTTCGGCAAACCGCCTTGAGTCCACATCGCACATCGCCACAAGATTCTCGCCCTGACGCAGAATCTCCGTGACCAATGCGCGGCAGCGCCCGCCGGTTCCGATGATGGCGATGTTGAGCCGTTTGCTGGGGGCCTCCGCTCCCAGCAAACGTGAAGGGATGATCTGGGGAGAGGAGATCGCGCCGCTGATGACGGCGGCGGATGAGGACTTCAAGAAGGCCCGGCGGGAGGTGTGGCGGTTCGTGCACGTCTTCATGGTGCTCACGCTAACGGATTCGGCGCGCACCTCAAGCACACCGTTTTACAAGAATCCGTATTTCTTTTACAGATTTTACAGGAGTCCGGTGTCTCCGCCGAAGTCCCATCTTCATGTCTAAAACACAACGCTGATCACATCCGGCGTTTGTTTCGGCCAGTTCTTTCGCGGGCCGGGCGTTCCCGGCCGGGTGTAGGTGAAATCCACATACGCGGACTGATTGACCTTCGACAGCGTGTAGTCCACGGCTGCGCCGTTGAGGGTCACGGTCCGGCCCAAGACCCGCGGGTCGG
>CAZAAF010000562.1:0-3248 GCA_964482575.1 uncultured Verrucomicrobiota bacterium
AGATGGCCGAGCTGGTACGCCGCGTAGAAATCCGGCAGCGGCTGGTCCAGCAGCGGATGTTTCGCGCCGAACCGCGCCGCGGCGGACAACGAGCAGGCCGTGGTGTCGCAGTCCGGCACATACAGGCCGAAACCCAGGTCGCTCTTGAGTTTCCAGAAAAACCGGCTCATCCGGCAATGCGGCGGCGGCACCAGCGCCGTGATGACATCGATCTCCTGGCTCCGGTGGGGGATCGGGACGCGCTCCCGGCTGGTGTCGAGGCAGAACTCCACCATCTGCTGGATGGCGTCGCGCGCCGGGGTCGCGGCCTCGGGGGAGGCGAGTCCGCTGTCGAGGTAATCCATCAACGCCTCGGCAAAGAACGCATCATAATAGGCGGCGCGATGGCGGATTTGCACCGGCTCCCACATCGGCTCGGCCATGCCGCGCCACGGCGGATTCAGAAGCGCCGCCACGGGCGGATTGGCCAGCAGGAAAACGCGGGCGAGGGTGAACAACAACGTCGCGTTCTTGTAGGTCCGTGCCTTCAGGCCTTCGAGGGCGATGAGCAACTCGCGCCCGCGCACATCGGGTTCGCCGGTGAGGTTGAACGCCGCGTAGGCGGGGATGTACCCGTGGGCCTCGAACGCACCGAGCAGATGCGCCGCGCAGCCGCGAATCATGCCTTCCCCGCGTTCGGCCGGGACCGGCTCCGAGTCGGCCGGCATCGACGGCGGTTTCGGATGCGGTTGGGGAAACTCGTCGAGCAGGGCCGCAAGCGGACGACCGATGGCGCGCCAGTCCGGCGATACTTCGTCGCGCGCCGCCCGCAATGCGGCCTGCAGCGCGCGGAAACGGGCCTCGTCGCGCAGTTGCGGCAGGCCGGCGCGGCCGAGGATCGGCCGCAACGCCACGTTGGAGAGTGCAGTCTTGTAGAATCGGCGCAGGTGCGCATTGCCGACCGACGGCGACGGCGTCAGCAGCAGTTCATCGCACAGGTCGTAAATCGTCGGCCCGACCCGGTCGGTGGTGACGATACGATAGGCGGCGCGCGCGAAATGCCGGAGATTCATGACACGTTGGAAACCGGTGCGGGGCGGCGATTACTTCGCGCCCAGCAGCTTCGATTTCTCCGTGGCGGCCTTGACGGCCTTCATGAACGTGGCGCGGAGGCTGCCGGACTCGAGGGCATGGACGCCCTCGATGGTGGTGCCACCGGGCGAGGTGACCTGGTCTTTGAGCACGCCGGGATGCAGCCCGGTGTCGAGCGCCATCTTGGCGGCGCCGAGCACCGTCTGGGCGGCCAGCTTGGTGGACACGTCGCGCGGCAGGCCCACAGCCACACCGCCGTCGCTGAGCGCCTCGATCACCATGTAAATGTAGGCCGGTCCGCTGCCGCTGAGGCCGGTGACGGCATCGAGCAGTTTCTCCGGCAATTGAAAGGCGAGGCCGACCGCCCCGAGGATTTGCTGCGCCAGCGCGGCATCGGCGGCAGTGGCGGTGGGAGCGGGGGCAAACCCCGCCGCGCCCGCGCCCACCAGCGCCGGGGTATTCGGCATGGCCCGGATGATGCGCGCGCCGGCCGGCAGCCCGGATTCGAGCCGCGCCAGCGTCACGCCGGCGGCAATGCTCAGCAACAGATGGTCCTGGGTGAACACCGGTTTGATTTGCGCCAGCGCGGCCGGTACCACGTCGGGTTTGACGGCGAGAATGACCAGGCGGGCCTGTTTCACGGCCTCAACATTGTCGGTGGTGACATGGACCCCGATCTCTTTGGCCAGGGCCGTGCGCAGGGCGTCGGCGGGTTCCGCCACCCAGATTCGTTTCGGCGCCGCCATGCCGGCGCGGACAATCCCTTTGACGAGCGCGGCGCCCATCTTGCCGCCGCCAATGACGGCAATGGACAACGAACCACTTGTGGATGAAGCCTTGGTCATGGGGGGGATGATACCGGAGGCGGCGGCGCGGTCAACGCGGGATTTCGACCGTTTTCCGTTCATTCCGGCCGGTCCGGGACAGCCGTCCTTTGAAGCTTGCCGGCACGCCCAAAATCCCGTAAAAAGTCCTTTCGCTCAAACCCACGGAGGTATAAAGGAGTGAATGGAAAAAGTGTCGGGATAACCGAAGGGCTGGAAGTGTGTATTGGCAGGATGAGCAGGGCAAATCGAATCGTGAAGGATTTTGTTGGGACGGCGAAGTGTGGCCGTGGATGGATGTTCATGGATGTTGGAAGAGACCATGCGGATAGGCGTCGGCGGTGGATGGCTGCAGGCCTGGTGGCCGTGCTGGCCTGCATTTTGCCGTCGCAGGCCCAGACGGTGATCACCGATCCTCCCGTCCAGGCGGATGGCGGTGGTTCCTACCGCATCGACAGTTCCATCGACAACGGAGGTTCGGATGCCTGGATTGGCGGTTACTATGCCGGTAATACCCTGGTCATCTACGCGACCGGCGCGCTGTCCAACGTGGCTTTTGGATATGTCGGCGGCGCTTCCGGGGCCAACCACAACACCGTTACGGTCAACGGTGGCAGTGGGTCTGTCACCAGTGATTTGGGCATCGGGACGTACGGCGACTACAACAGTCTGACCATTCGGAATGTCGGGACTGTCTCCAGCGCGTATGGATACATCGGCGGTGCCGACCAGACCCATACCGGGGGGACGTTTACCGGGTCCGACAACTCCGGCGGCATTAACAACTCGGTGCTGGTCACAGGGGCCGGCTCCACTTGGAACGTCACTCAGGATCTCAATGTCGGCTGGTCGTATGCCTCCACCAACAACAACCTGACCGTGGACAGCGGGGGTGCGGTCACCGTGGGCGGATATCTCAATATCGGCCATTACGGTTCGGCCAATCGCCTGACCGTTTCCAACGGTGGCCAGATGTCGTCCACGTTGGGTGGCATCATCGGCAACGTGGACTTCCTGGGCGCCGTGAACGACAACTCGGCCCTGGTCACGGGCAGTGGTTCGGTGTGGAACGCGGGCAGTGCCTTGTTCATTGGCAACTGCAGCGGGTCCGTCAACAACCTGACCCTCGCCAGCGGCGGCCAGGTGAACAACGGGGATGGGGTCGTCGGCATCGACGTTTTCAACTTCGCCTCGAACAGCAACTGGGTGCATGTCACCGGCAGCGGCTCGGTCTGGAGCAACAGCGGCGACCTGGTGGTCGGATACTACGGCGTCGGCAACAACCTGGTGGTGGACAGCGGGGGTCAGGTCGTCAATGGCATCAGTTCCTACGGGGCCGTCATTGGTTTGGAC
>CAZAAF010000563.1:0-3248 GCA_964482575.1 uncultured Verrucomicrobiota bacterium
CGAGTGGCGCGTGCGGCACGCGGTGGAGAACGTGCTCAGCGGCGAATACCGCTCCGCCTTCCGCGGGCGCGGCATGGAGTTCGACCAGGTCGTCAAATACACCTTCGGCGACGACATCCGCGACATCGACTGGAAGCTCTTCGGCAAGTCCGACCGTTTCTACATCAAGCAATACGAGGAGGAAACCAACCTCCGCGCCTACCTGCTCGTGGATGCCAGCGGCTCGATGAACTATGCCGGTCCTGCCGAGGGCGGCCGGCGCGAGTCGCTCTTCCCGCTCGGTCGCGGCGCCACGCCCCAGCGGCCGACCAAGTTCCGCTATGCAAGCTGCGCCGCCGCCGCACTCAGCTATCTCATGCTCCAGCAGCGCGACGCCGTCGGCCTCGTCACATTCGACAGTCGCGTGCGCCGCTACATTCCGCCGCGGGCCAAGGCCGCCCATCTCCGCGGCATCTTCGAGGAACTCGAACGCACGCAACCCGGCGCGGACACCAACATCAGCACCATCTTCCACGATCTCGCCGAGCGGTTCCGCAAGCGCGGCCTCATCATCATCCTGAGCGACCTGTTTGACGACCCCGAGCGGCTGGCCAGCGCGCTCCAGCATTTCCGCCACAAGAAGCACGAGGTGGTCGTCTTCCACATCATGGATGACGATGAACTGACCTTCCCCTTCCAGCAGTTGACGCAGTTCGACGACCTGGAACTCGCCGAGGCGCGGCTGATGATCGAGCCGCGGCAGTTGCGCGACGAGTACCTGGCGCAGGTCAACGCCTTCGTCGAGCGTGTGCGACGCCTCTGCTGGCAGTTCCGGATTGATTATGTGCCCATGCGCACCAGCGAGCCGTTCGACACCGCGCTGGCCACCTATCTGGCACGGAGGATGGAGTTCCGATGAGCCGCTCACTTCTACCAGCACGTTCCGGATCGCGGCCATTCCCCATGGCATTCCCAGCACAAACCCCTTATCTTCATCCTTGAGGACCCGATGTATATAGAACCCGATATCAACGAACCCCTGTCGCCCTTCTACAAGAAGCACGCGCTGGTCATCCGGATTCTGTTTGTGGGACTGGAAACAGCGTTTCTGGCCAGCACCATCGCCTGGATCGCCGCCACCGGCTGGAATGGCACCCCGCCGCTGTTCCTCATTCCTCCCCATGACGCGTACCGGTTCTGGCTCATGGTCATCAATGCCACGTCCTATTGGCTGCTCCTGCTGGTCTCGCCGCTGTTCTACGGACTCAACCGCCGGCTGGCCAATTTCGCACTGCTGACGTGGCTGGTGGGCTTGATCTGGGCCTTCTTCGTGTTCTGAACGCCGGTCGGCAGCCATGTCGCCCATCTCCTTCCTCAACCCCGCACTGCTCCTCGGTCTGGCGGCCATTGCCGCACCGATCCTCCTGCACCTGCTGAACCGCCAGCGGTACCAGGTCGTGCCGTGGGGGGCGATGATGTTCCTGCGGCAGTCGCTGGCCAAGGCCACACGCCGCCTGCGGTTCCAGCACTGGCTGTTGATGCTCATACGCATCGGCATCCTTGCATTCCTCGCGCTGGCGCTGGCGCGTCCGCTGGTGAAGACCGCATTCACCGCCTATCTCGGCCATTCGCGGACCGACCTGGTGATGGTGCTCGACAGCTCGTTCAGCACCGCCTACGCCACCGGCGAGACGAGCGACTTCGACAACATCCGACGCACCGCACTCAGCCTGATCGACACGCTCCGCCAGGGCGACACGGTTTCGGTCATCGTCGCGAGCGACACGCCCCGTCCGCTGACCTTTGATCCCAGCTTCGAGTTGCAGCGCACCAAACAGATGATCGCGGCCCTCCAGCCCCAGCCGCGCCCCGCCAACCTCCTGCGCGCAGCGGAGGAGGCCGGCGCCTGGCTGCAAAAACTCCGCAATCCCAACCACGAGGTCTATTTCATCACCGACGGCGCCTCGCACGGGTGGAGCACCGACCGGGCCGCCGACTGGGAGCGCGTGGCGGCGGTCTTTGCCAAAAGCCAGCCCAAGCCGACCGTCCGCGTGCTCACGGTCGCCGCCGCCGAGCGGCCGAACCTGGCGATTGTGGACCTGAACGTGCAGCCGCGCATCATCGCCGCCTCCAGCACCGCGCGCATCACCGGCCGCATCGCCAACCACAGCCCCGCGGCACGGGACGTTTCCGCCACACTGAGCATCGACGGCGTCCAGAAGGCGGCGAAGGATGCGCACATCGAGGCGGGCGAGACCGCCGCCGTCGCGTTCAACCTCCAGTTTCCCCAACCCGGTCCGCATCGCGTGGCGCTCGACATCGGCGGCGACGCGCTGCCCCTCGACAACCGGCGTTACCTCGCGCTCGACGCGGTGGAAACACTGCCCGTGCTCATCGCCGACGGCTCGCCCTCGCCCAACGCGTTCCGCAGCGGCAGCGGCTTCCTCGCCGCCGCACTCCAACCCGGCGAGGAGAGCGTGGTCCGTCCGGTGGTGATCAATGCCCATGCGCTGGCGTCCACCGACCTGTCGCGCTATCGCGTGCTGGTGCTCGCCAACGTCGCGCGCGTGGACCGCGCGCTGGCGGAGAAACTGGAACATTTCGTCGCCTCCGGCCGCGGGCTGCTGGTGGCGCCCGGCAGTCTCGCGGAGGCGACCGATTACAACGGCGCACTCTTCCAGGAAGGCCGCTACTTGCTGCCGGCCAAATTAATCTCGGTCATGCGCGCGCCGCCGAACGTGCCCAACCGCGTCGCCGCCAACGCCACCTGGCGGCCCGAACTGGCCGAACTGACCCAGGCCCAGGTGCAGTCGTGGTGGAAGCTGAATCCCGGCGCGGGCACGTTCACACTGGCGAGTCTGGCCAACGGAGATCCCCTGCTCATCCTGCGCCGCCTCGGCGACGGCCGCGTGGTGCAAACGGCACTGCCGCTCGACACGAGCTGGAGCGACCTGCCCATCCATCCCGTCTTCGTACCCATGGTGCATGAATTGATTTACGAACTCGCCATTCCCACGCAGGCTTCGCGCAATCTCGCGGTCGGCGAACCGCCGCCGTCGCGCGACGTGAAGACCGAGGAACCCGGCGTGTACACCAGCGGCGGGCGTGCGCTCGCCATCAATATCGATGCGGCCGAATCCGACTTGACGGTGCTGTCCGCCGCCCAGCGCGACCTCCTCACCCGCTGGCTCGGGGCGACGTTCCCGGCCAACTGGCGCGAACTGCCGTCACGGCTTGGCAACGAACGGTTTGGCATGCAGCTCTGGCGG
>CAZAAF010000564.1:0-2000 GCA_964482575.1 uncultured Verrucomicrobiota bacterium
AGGAACTCACCGCCGGCAGCGCCACCCCCGACCTCGTCCCCGGCATCGCCGACGAAATCCGCCACGTCAGCGGGTGGGTGTAGTCGGGTGATTCCGTGATCAGTCGCGGAGCGACGGCAGGGTTAATCCACGGCACGAGGGCGCAGTTCAGTCGTCCCTACGGGACTCTGCATGGAAGTAAATCGTTTTCCCGGCGTTGAAACGCCGGGCTATTGTCACTGCGTCCCTGACGGGACGACCAGGGCCAAACACCTGTCCCGTAGGGACATTTGAGAATAGCCCGCCAGTTCACTGGCGGGTAGGGGGTGTCAACATGCAAACGGAGTCCCGTAGGGACGAATGAACTTGGGCGGGCGTTGTCGTGCGACGGCGGACGGTTTTGAGACTATTCTGATGCCGCGACACCGCCGATAGATCGTGACCTCCGCGCGCGATGGGCCGATGAGCAAGCCGCACGTCGTCGCGAGCGTTTGTTGCTGCCAGGGATCGGCGGAAGCGGTAGAGTCGCCACGTGAGAAAGGAGTGGCCCGTGATTTTCAACCGAAGAATCTGTTTTGCACTTCTGGTTCTGCTCGCGATTGCGGTGAACCCGACCATCTGTTTTTCAGGCGGCATATTCAACACCCCTGTTCCCCCAAAAGTGTGTGAACAGGTGGAGAAAATTTATCAAGAAGCCAGCGAGAAAATGAAGCTGTGCAGCCCAGTGTATGCGGCCGCACCACACCCAAAATCGGGATTGCAAGTGAATTATTCGCTGCCAACCGATCTGCCCAAAGAAATAGAAGTTTATGACCCGAAAGGCCTTTGTCTGTGCGTTCGGGCAAGTTCACTGCGTGTGCTGTGTGTTGGAAACTGTTTGGTGGGCTCCACTAAGGAGCCTCCATCCGGCTGGCAAAAAATTCCTACACTGACTCGTGAAGCCGCTATCGAGCGCGCCAAGGGATATCTCAAGGTTTTCAACATGGACGTGCCGCCGGATTACAAACTCACGGTGACGAACTTCGGTGATGATGGCGGCCCGGGCTGTTGGCGCGTCCTTTGGCGCCGTTTCAGCGGACCATATCCTTGGGACGACGCCAGCCTCCAATGGGAATGTGTTTTCGTGGATTTCTACGAGAAGGAAGGGTTGTCCACCGTGTCTGCCCATGGCTGTAATTGTTCCGCGCCGAGGAGCCTGAAGGTCAGGATTTCTAAAGAGGAGGCGATTGCGAAAGCAATCCGGTATATGACCCGCCCTTGGTATGATCGCCGATGGAGGGTTGAGGCCAAAGGTGTCGTTAAATCCGTTGTCTCATGTGAGTTGATGGTGTCCGCGCCTCGCGCGGGTGCTCGGGCGGAGCGAGAAGTGATGGAAGCCATGTCCGAGGGCCAAGCCCCGCGCGAAACACGTCTTTGTTGGAAGACCGATTTGACGGTCGGGACACTATGGGATTACAAGGGCAAGAAACCCCAGACTGAGGATAGAGCGTATGAGTATCTTGTTTTGATTGATGCGGAGACTGGTGCAGTGATGCGTTGGGATCCGCCTGGCGTTTGGTAGAAGCCCATGGTATCTGACTCGCGGTTAGTAACGCGGACACTCCTGTCCGCTGTGATGCCGCTCCGCATCCAATGAGAGAGCCGAAACGCGCCCGGAAAGGCTAGACGTGTTTCACGTGGTCGCGTTTCACCGACTCATATTGGCGGCGGCGGGCTGCCGGCAGTCCGTGCCGGTAATGATACTTCCGTCGAATCACACCGCGCTTGCCGGCGGGCGGCGGCAACTGGTAAAGATTTTCCCGCAAAACGATGCCGGCCCGATGCCGGCGTGGTGCTGAACGCCAATTGATTGATCATGAAACCATCCCGCTTGTCCCCGTTTGCCCTTACCGCCGCTTTTTCCTTTGCCGCACTCGCCCTGGCAGGCGTAGCGCTGGCCGGCAGCGACTGGCCGCAGTGGCGCGGGCCGCAGCGCAACGGCATCGTGACGGACAGCCAGCCGCTGGCGGCTGAATGGCCCA
>CAZAAF010000564.1:2010-3236 GCA_964482575.1 uncultured Verrucomicrobiota bacterium
TCTGGGAGAGCGAGGAGGTTCCCTCGGACGACGACGGCGGCCACGGCAGCGTGGTGGCGGTCGGCGGACGCGTCTATGCCGGCCTTGTCTGGCACACCGACGTGCCGACCGAGACGCGCGGGATTGACGACCTGGTGATGCGCTTGAAGCTGGGCTACCAGTCGGTGGCCGGCTGGCCCAAGGACGTGGTTGAGAGCATGGAGAAGGAGCGGCTCGCGCTCGACCCGAACCTGAAGGGGCCGGCGCTGGACAAGTACATCGCGGACTGGATGGACAAGCACCTCGACAGCAAGAAGCGCCAGACGACGTCCGGGTTTGTGCGCGGCCGGTTCGAGAAGCGCGGCGACGCCATCCCGCTGGAGGTGTACGACAAGCTGCTGACGGTCTCCAAGACGCGGTTCCCGAACCAGGCGGCGATGGAGAAGTGGGTCAACGAACAGAACTTCAGCGACAAGATCAAGAAGCAGATCATCGAGGCGGTGCCGCCGACGATGAAGGTGGCCGAGGACGTGGTGATCTGCCTCGACCTCGCCACGGGCAAGACGCTGTGGAAATGCAAGTCGCCCGGCGAACCGACGGGCCGGATGGCGTCGAGCACGCCGTGTGTGGCGGGCGGGAAGGTGTTCGCGCTCGGCAGCACGCATTGCTACGCCGTGGACGCGGAGAGCGGGAAGCTGGTCTGGTCTGCACCGATGCCCGCCAAGGGACCGGCGTCGTCGCCGCTGATGGTGGACGGCGTGCTGGTCATCAACGCCGGCAAGCTCGCGGCATTCGATGCGGCCACCGGCAAACAACTCTGGATTCAAGCCAAGGCCGGCGGCGGCAATTCGTCGCCGGTGGCGTGGAAGTGCGGCGACAAGATGGAGGTCATCTGCAACGGCCGCGGCGTCCTCACGGGCGTGGACCTCAAGACCGGCGACATCCTCTGGACGACGCCCGCCGGCGGCGATTGCACCCCGGCGATTGTCGGCGACGCGCTGGCGGCGCAGAGCAGCAGCCCGAAGATCGGCATTTTTGCCGGCAAGCTGTCCGCGACCGGGTTCACGAAGCTCTGGAATGTTCCCTACGACCCGCTCCGTTCGCAGTCCAGCCCGCTCATCCTCGATGGCCGCGTCGATCTGATGGATGACAACCTTCACTACTGCTTCGACCTGGAGACCGGCAAGAAGCTCTGGGAGGAGAAGGTGCCGTCCTCGACGATTTCATCGCCCGCGTTTGCGGACGGG
>CAZAAF010000565.1:0-3226 GCA_964482575.1 uncultured Verrucomicrobiota bacterium
ACTGCAACGCCGAGATCAATTACTGGCCCGCCGAGACGTGCAACTTGAGCGAGTGCCACGAGCCGTTGTTGCGGATGATCGAGGAGTTGCGCGAGCCGGGCCGCGTGACGGCGAAGAACAATTACCACTGCCGGGGCTGGGTCGTGCATCACAACACCGACATCTGGCGCGGCACAGCGGTCGTGGACAGCTTCGGGTTCGGCGCTTTTACCGCCGCCGGTGCATGGTTGTGCCGACATTTGTGGGAACACTACGATTTTACTGGCGACAAACAATTTCTCGCCCGTGCTTATCCGACGATGAAAGAGGCCGCGGAATTTTACGTGGACTTCCTGATACCGGATGAAACCGGACACTTGATCACGTCGCCGTCCATTTCCTTCGAACAACGGTTCCGGTTGCCGGATGGGCAGCATGGCGTCCTCTGTGCCGGACCGGCGATGGACATGCAAATTCTCCGCGACCTGTTTACGCATTGCATCGCCGCATCGGAAATTCTCGGCGTGGATGACGAGTTCCGCGCCAAGCTCGCGGAGGTTCGCGCCAAGTTGGTTCCGACCCGGATCAGTCCGCGCACCGGCGAGATTCAGGAATGGCGCGAGGATTGGGAACTCGGCAAGAGTCCGCAGACCGCGCCGCTCTGGGGACTTTATCCCGGTGACGAAATCACGCCGTGGACAACACCGGCGCTGGCGGTTGCCGCCAAGAAGAGGCTGTTGCGCCGCGAGCCGATGTTCGGAAGTTGGTGCAGCGCATTCAGCCTGAACCATGCGGCGCGCCTCGGCGACGGCGCGCTTGCCGAACAGATGCTCGACCAACACATGCGCAGCCACGTTTTTCCGAGCCTGCTCTCGAAGTTCAGCGACAAATACGGCTTCCAGATTGACGGCAATCTCGGCGTCACCGCCGGCATTGCGGAAATGTTGCTGCAATCGCACGCCGGTGAAATCCATCTCCTGCCCGCGCTCCCGCAAGCGTGGCCGACCGGCAAGGTGACCGGCCTCCGCGCCCGCGGCAATTTCACCGTGGACATCGAATGGAAAGATGGCAAGGCTACCCACTACCGCATCGCCTCGCCCGAACCGCGCGAGGTCAAAGTCCGCGTCAACGGCGAAGTGAAGACGGTGAAAACAGAGAAGCTGTGAGCGTTAGGAAGATGTTTCCAAGGATTGGAAACTGTCAGACTGCAAAGTTCCAAGCATTGGAACTGACCCAAAAGTGAAAGGCATGATGATGAAACGTACAACAACCAACCGTCTCGGTTGCCTGCTGGCTGCGACAGCCATCGGAGTCGCGACGGCAAGCGCGGCGGACAAGGCCGGTACCGTCACGTCGCATTCCGAAGGACTGCACGGGTACATCGGCTTCCACCACGATCAGCCGCCCGCCCAGTCAGATTACCATGCGGGCATGGGCTTTTACGCGGCGGTGTGGCCGTTGGTGGATCGGCCGCTCGCCAATTTTCAAATTGGTCTGCCCAGTGCGTGGATCACGCCCGACAATTCCGACAACAAGGACAAGCCGCTCGCGCCCGAAGGCACGCTGGCCCGGCAGTGGAAGGAGCGCGGGCCGACGTGGAGCAGCGTCTTCCAGACCGTGGAAGGCGGCCTGGGTTATTGGGCCGGCAATCATTTCCGTTACGGCCCGCCGAAATTCAGCATGAACGCCACGCCGCAGTGCTACGACTACGAAGTCGGCTCGCCGGGTTGGTCGTTCTTCTACAGCAACGAGGCGCTGCCGGACAACCGCCTCGGCATCGCGCAGCTTTCCAACCGCCTGCTGATTCCGCCCGATGCGCTGCCGTTCCAAGGCCATCCCAATGGCGAATTCCTCGGCTACACATGGATGGCGTTGCCGTTCACCGAGCCCACCACCGGCGATCCGCCGACCGGCGACCAGAGCTGGACCTGTTTCTTGAGCGCGGCCAATTTCAAAGGTCCGATCGCCTACTACATCCCGGAGACGTGGAGCAAAATCGGCAAGCTGTTCAACTATCCGTTCATCTACGGCCGCGGCCTCGACGCGCGCCCTGGCCACATGGGCGGCGGCGCGATGGAGATCAACACCGTCCCGCGCTTCGACGCCACGGACGCGCACGGCACAACCTACTCGAAGCTGCCCAAACTCCAGTGGCCCGTGGATGCCGCAGGTCGCGCCTACCTTGTGCAAGACGTCACCTACTACTCGAAGGCCGCGCTCCAGGAAGCCTTCAAGTCCTGGCGCGATGGCGGCCCCGCCTGTTCCGGCCGCTTCGATGACAAAGGCGCGTGGCGTCCCAAGCTCAACACCCGCACCACGCGCTACGACCAAGCCGGCAAAAAGATGACCGGCGTCGAGCGCGCCTTCGACACCCGGATTTTCGACGGCAACGTCTGGGGCTTGCAGTGGAGCACCAACAACCTCGCCGCGAAAGGCTTCTTCCCGCAGTACTACAAGCACGACGGCGAAGAAAGCGTCGCCATCGCCGCCTCGGAAGTTCCGCCGGAGACCAATCTCGTCGCGCAGGAATTCAAGCGGGCCACGCCCGGCAAGCCCTACTCCTCGCCATCCTTCGGCGCCTGGACGCAGCCCGGCCCGAAGCTCGGCCCCTTCACCGCGCGGCTGACCGATGGTTCGGTGGTGACCTACTCGTGGTATCGCTTCGTAGATCAACCGTCGTTCCAGCAATACGCGTGGAGCGCGGAAAAGAAAGCCAAGTTGCAGGCCTTCGTTGAAAAGCTGCACGCGCGGTGGACCTTGGACCGCGACTACATGGCTCCGCCCACGCGCGGCAAACTGGTCGCCCTCGATCCCGCCCTGCTGGTGGCTCCGCCCCGCGGCTTGGAGGTCGGCTACGTGCCCATCGTCGTCCGGCAGGAATGGGCCGCCGGTAAAAACAAATAAGACCACGGAAGCACGATGAAAAATTTTCTGTTCGCTGGTTTGTCATGGCTGTGCTGTGGCGTGACGTTTGGACAGGACCTTGTCTGCACGGATGACTTTGCCGGTTATGCCGCGGGTGCGCCACCAGCGGGCGTCTGGGATGTGCTCGCCGGTGACTGGCGGATCGCCAACCAACAACTCGACGTCGCCACCGGACACGGGCTCTGTCTGTGGCGCAAGATTCCGGAATTGGAGACGCTCGATTTCAGCGCGCGGCTCACGCTGCATTCGCGGCTGGGCCCCGATGACTGGACGACCGCGGGCATCGCCATCATCCTCGACCGGCGCAATCACTGGCGGCTCA
>CAZAAF010000566.1:0-3217 GCA_964482575.1 uncultured Verrucomicrobiota bacterium
GGATGATCTCCGTGATGGACGATAACGGCCAGCTGCCCCTCGCCGAGGCCCGCACCCCCGGTTACCCCCCGCTCGCGCAAGCCAAGGTGCTAGAAGGTCCCGACGCCTGGGGGCCGATGGCCCTGGCCGACGGACGGTTGATTGTCCGCGATGTGAACAAGATGGTCTGCCTCGACGTGGCGGCGCACTGAACAATCATGATCATCTCCCGCACCCCGTTTCGCATCAGTTTCGCCGGCGGCGGCACCGATCTGCCCGCGTTTTACCGGCGCAGCGGCGGGGCCGTGACCAGCGCGGCGATCGACAAGTACATGTTCCTCACCGTCAACCGCGCGTTCGACCATCGCATCCGCGTGGCCTACGCCCAGACGGAAATCGTCGAGCACGCCGACCAGGTGCGCCATCCGCTGGTGCGCGAGGCGTTGAAGCTGACCGGCATCGACCAGGGCATCGAGATCACGAGCATCGCCGACATCCCCGCGCAAAGCGGTCTCGGCTCCTCCAGCAGTTTCACCGTCGGGCTGCTCAACGCCCTCCACGCCTTCAAGGGCGAACACACCAGCGCCGAACAACTCGCGTGCGAGGCGTGCCAGATCGAGATCGAGCGGCTCAACGAGCCGATTGGCAAGCAGGACCAATACATCGCGGCCTACGGTGGCTTGCAGCATTTCCGCTTCAATCCCGACGACACCGTCCTTGTGGACCCGGTCGTCACGCCGCCGGGCGTGCAGCAGAAACTGGCCGAACGGCTGCTGATGTTCTATACCGGCCGCACGCGCAAGGCTTCCGATATCCTCAATCACCAGCGGCAGGTGACGCACACAGGCGACAAGCAGGCGGCGCTGGAGACCATGCGTGCCCAAGCCGGTGCCATCCGCGACGTGCTGCGGCGCGGCGATGACCTGCGCGAATTTGGCCGGCTGCTGCACGAGGGCTGGCTGCTAAAACGCTCGCTCGTATCCGCGATCAGCGACCCCGTGATCGATGATTATTACGAAAAGGCGCGCACCGCCGGCGCACTCGGCGGCAAGCTACTGGGTGCCGGCGGTGGCGGTTTTATGCTGTTTTTCGCCGAGCCCGACCGCCATCCCGCCGTTCGCGAGGCGTTGCGCAACCTGCGCGAACTGGAGTTCAAGCTGGAATCCGAAGGTTGCAAGATTGTCACCCTGAGCTAAACGAAAAGCGGGGGTTCGTTTTATATTTGGATGCTGACTTTTGTCGTCCCTTCCTCCATGCTTCGTCCTTCACCCGGTACAATTCGCGTGATGCTTTATTTGCTCCAAGTGTTGTTCGCCATCGGCTTCCTGCTGTCGTCGCCGTTTTATGTGCTGAAGATGCTGCGACGCGGCAATTTCGCGCGCGGCTTCTGGCAGCGATTCGCCCTCTATGCCGCCGACGTGCGACGCCAGGCCGGCCCCGGCGGTTTCATCTGGATTCAGGCGGTCAGTGTCGGCGAAACGCGCGTGGCCCTGCTGTTGATCGACCGGCTGCGCAAGCGCTGGCCGGACCTGCGCATTGCGTTGAGCACGACAACCTCGACGGGCCAGGCGCTGGCGCGCAAACAGGCTCCTCCGGGCGTGCTGGTGATTTACTTCCCGCTCGATTTCCTGCCGTTCGTCAATGGCGCGTTGAACCTGCTGCGACCCCGGCTGGTGGCCGTGGTGGAAACCGAGGTCTGGCCGACGCTGGTGCTGCAGTCCAGGCGGCGCGGCGTGCCGGTGGTGATGGTCAACGGGCGGATGTCGGAGAAATCCTTCCGCGGCTATCATTGTCTCGGCGGGCTTTCGCGGCAGGTATTCGGCGCGTTTGACCTGGTGTGCGCGCAAGGTGCACGCGACGCCGAACGCTATCGCCAACTGGGTGCGCGCGCCGCCACGTTATGCGTCACCGGCAGTTTGAAATTCGACGATGCGCTGGCGCCGTCGCCAGCCGCGGCGAAAGCCCGGGCGTGCCTCCAGGCTTGCGGCGTGGAAACGAGCCGGCCGATCTGGGTCTGCGGCAGCACGCACGCCGGCGAGGAGGAGATCGTCCTCCGCATTTTCCGCGAACTTCGCGCGAAGTTCCCGACGCTGTTCCTGGTGCTCGTGCCGCGTCATCCGGAACGCGCCAACCAGGTGGCGGCGTTGGCGGAGCGGTGCGGCGTGAACCTGGTGCTGCGCAGCGAACCGCCGCGCACGGGCGTGGAGGGCCTGCTGCTGAACACCACCGGTGAGTTGAAGGCGTTCTATGAACTCGCCACGGTGATCTTCGTCGGCAAGAGCCTGCGCGGTCGCGGCGGGCAGAACATCATCGAAGCCGCGGCGTCCGACGCCCCGGTGCTGTTCGGCCCGGCCATGCAAAACTTCGAGGCGATTGCGGATGATTTTGTGCGCGCCGGCGCGGGCGTGCAGGTGGCGGACGAGGCGGCACTCCAATCCGCGCTGGAGGATTTGCTGGCGAGGCCGGAGCGGCGGCGCGAGATCGCCGCCCACGCGCGACAGGTCATCGCCCGAGGCGCGGGTGCGGCGGAACGAACGCTGGAAGCGATGGAGAAGATAGTGAAGCGTGAAGAATTATGAGTTAAAGAGCCGGTCCGAAGCTCCTTACTCTTGGGGATTGATTCTTCCCTCGCTCAGTCACTTGCCAGAATCCGCCGCGACTCGTCGAGGAAAATACCCCGCAGGTTCATCGTGAGCTGCGGTGCATTGGCGGACCGGGCCAGCGCCTCCTGCTCCGTGATCAGTCCCGCCTTCACCAGCTTGTAGAGCGCCTGGTTGAACGTCTGCATGCCATCATCGGTGCCATTCTCGATGGCGGCGCTGAGTTTCTCGATCTGCCCGTTCTCAAACAGCTTCCGCACAGTGCCGTTGGCCCGCAGGATTTCCACCGCCGGCAGGACGCCGCCGGCGCGCGCCGCCACCAGCCGCTGGCAAAAGATGGCGTTCAACGCCACGCCGAGTTGCCGTCGCACCTGGTCGTGCTCATGCGACGGGAAATAATCCAGGATGCGATCCACCGCCTGCGGCGCGCTGTTGGCATGAAGCGTGGTCAACACCAAATGGCCGGTGTCGGCGGCATTGAGGCCGGCCATGAAACTGGCCGCGTCGCGCATCTCGCCGATCATGATGACATCCGGGTCCTGGCGGATGACGTGGCGCAGGGCGGTCTGGAAACTGGCGGTGTCGAGACCGATCTCGCGCTGCTCGATGCGGGACCGGTTGTCCTCGAACAGATACTC
>CAZAAF010000567.1:0-3215 GCA_964482575.1 uncultured Verrucomicrobiota bacterium
CCACGAACGCCTCGTCCACACCGCACTTCGGCGTGCCGCGGCTGCGGACGCAGTTGAAGAAGTCCTCCATGTGGTTCGGTTGGCGCGGTGTCTTCCCGCGCAGATAACCCTTCGGCAGATCCTTGCGCTCGTTGTGTCCCTCGGGCGTCACGGTGAAACTGTTGGCGTCGTGCGCGATGCCGTCGAACCGCAGCGAGGCGTCCTTGCCGCAAATCTCCACCGGCTGGCCCACGCTGCTGTTCATGCTGCCGGTGAACGTCACCGTCCGGCCCAGCTTGACGAACTGATACGTCGCCGCCCACGTGTCCGGCACCTCGCGGTCGTCCTTGAGCAACGCGTTGAGGCCCATGCAGGAACAGGTGTCGGGAATGCCGTGGCCGAGGAGGTATTGGACGTAGTCCATCTCGTGCGAGAGCAGGTCGCCCGCCTGGCCGGTGCCGTAGCGCCAGTAACAACGCCAGTGCCAGAAATGCCGCTCGTTGAACGGGATCTTCGGGCACTCGCCGAGCCAGAGCTTCCAGTCCACGTCCTTCACCACCTGTGCGGGATCGGGATGCTCCCACTTGTTGTAGTAACCATACCAGCGCCAGATCGGATGATCCTTGTCGTTGTTCCCGAATCGGCCGGTGCGCACGAGGGTGATCGGGCCGAGGATGCCCGTGGCGATCAACTCCTTCGCTTGCAGCGCGCACTGCGACTGCCGCGCCTGGTGGCCGAGCTGGAACACGACCTGGCTCTTCTTGAGCGCGGCGCGCATGAGCTTCGCCTCGTGCAGCGTGTGCGAGAAGCCTTTCTCGCAGTAGATGTCCTTGCCGGCCTTCACCGCGTCCAACACCATCTGGTAATGCCAGTGGTCCGGCGCGCCGATGACGATCGCATCCACGTTCTTGTCGGCGAGCAGTTCGCGGTAGTCCACATACGTCTTTACATCGGGGTTCTTGCTGCGCTCGACGCCCTTCTGCCGGTGCGGCCCGTACACGTCGCACACGGCCGTCACCTTCACGCCGTCGCAATTGACGACGCCGTTGATGAGGTCGCCGCCGCGCGTGCCGAGGCCGATGCAACCAACGCCAATGGTCCCATTGGGCGACTTGGCGTGGAGAATGGACGGCCCGAAAGCCGAGGCGGCGGCCAGCGCGGTCGCCGCGGTGCCGGTGGTGAGAAATTCCCGACGGGTGAGATGGGATTGGTCGTTCATGTTCGTCTTTGTTCAGTTGTTGCCAATTCGGACGCCGCGCAGAAAACACCACTTCGGGGCGAAGTGCAAGCCTCCACAAGCATCATCCGCCGCCGGAGCGGCCGGGTGTGGGAACCGGCGCACTGCCCGACGGAAACGTCAGTGCATGGCCAGACCGCCGCTCACGTCCACGGTCGCGCCGGTCATGTAGCTGGCACGGTCCGAGGCGAGGAAGACGGCGACATTGGCCACCTCTTCCAGCGTCGCGATGCGATGCAGCGGCACGCGGCTCTCGAACTTTTCGCGATCCGCCTCCAGGAACGGCGCGAGCATCTCGGTATGCATGAAGCCGGGTGCCACGCAGTTGACCGCGATGTTCTTGAGCGCGAGTTCGCGGGCCAGCGACACGGTGAAGGCGACAATCGCGCCCTTGCTCGCGTCATAGGGAGCCTTGCCCGATTGCGAGCCGCGAAACGCCGCCTGCGAGGAGATGTTGACGATCCGGCCGGGGCGGTTCGCCTTCAACAACCGCCGCGCCAGCTCCCGGCTGCACAGGAATGTGCCGGTCATGTTGACCTGGAACGTCCGATTCCAATCCGCCTCGGTCATTTCAGTGATGGGACCAACGGGGCAGACCGCGGCGTTGTTCACCAGGGCGTCCACGGGGCCGAACTTCCGTTCCAGTGCGTCGAACATTTGGATGACATCCGCCTCCTTCGCGATGTCGCCCTGCGCGCTGACGGCCTCGATGCCGTGGGCATGACGGATCTCGGCAATGACCGCGTCGGCCTTCTCCGGGTTGCGGTGATAATTCACGCCCACCCGGGCGCCCTCGGCGGCGAGGCCGAGGCAGATGGCCCTGCCCAGCCCGTGCGAGCCGCCCGTGACCAGCACCGCCTTGTCCTTCAGTTTCAGGTCCATGAGTCTCTCCGGTTATTTGCCAAACGCCTCGACGAACTTCAGCAGCGCGCGCACGTCGTGGTAGTTCGCCTTCCAGTTGTGCGCCTTGCTGGTGTTCTTTGGCTGGCCGTCCGCCAGCACGCTGTCCACCCAGATGCCGTCCTTCGGATCCGTCATATACCGCGCGACAAATCCCAGCGTCTTCTCCATCGCCGCTTCGTACGTGGCGTCCGGCTTGTGCCGCAGTGCGTCGGTGAATGCCGCGATCATCTCCGCCTGCACCCACCAGACCTTGGTCGTGTCGTAGGGCGGTTCGTTGCCGATGCCGCGATGATACAGGCCGCCGCGCTCGCGGTCGTAGCCGCATTTCAAGGCGTGGTCGAGGTGTGCCTGGAAGTGCGGCCAGGATGGTTTGCAACCGAGTGTTTCCTCGGCGCGGATCATCAGCCACGCGAACTCGACGTTGTGGCCGTAGGAGAGCCCGGCGCTGCGGGGATAGGTCACCGCGGACCAGTCGGGGTTGCGATGGAAGCACGATTGTGCGGCGTCCAGCGGATAGAAGTACTTCTTGTTGATGTCCAGTGCTTCCTCCAGCGAGCGGCGGACATCCGCGTCATGCGTGACGTCATAAAGCTCCGTCAGCGCCTCCATCAGGTGCAGGTGCGTGTTGGCGCTCTTCAATCCCGCCACTTCCACTTCGCCCGCCGGGTCGCGCCGCGGCAGCGGTGCCCAGTCCCGCGTGAAATGTTCCGTCCAGCCGCCGTGTTTCGGGTCGTGTGCGCGCCGCTGCAGTGTCCGATGCAGTTCCATCGCCTGCCGCAACGCCTCCTTGTCGTGGCTGGCACGATAATATTCCACCAGTGCGTAGATCACGAAAGACTCGCCATACAACATCTTCCGTTCATTTACCGGTTTGCCGGCTAGATCGGTTTTCCAGAAATAGCCGCCGTGCTCCTGGTCGCGGAAATGATCGAGCAGGAACCGGTAGCCCTGCGCCGCCGCCCTCAGGTAATCGTGCTGCGCGTTGCTGAATCCCTTCCGGTGCGCCAGCGAGAACGTCCAGACCATCCGCGCCTGCGTGACGATGGCTTTTTCTTTCGGCGGTGTGCGCCCCTGGGCTTTGTCGTCGGAGAGCAGG
>CAZAAF010000568.1:0-3211 GCA_964482575.1 uncultured Verrucomicrobiota bacterium
CCGTATCAGAAACACTCCCCTTGTGTCCATTGGAGAAAAACCTAATCAGATATCAGGCAATTACTTAGGCCATGGCCCTCCATCACCGGGGTCATCCAGAGCGGCTGACGGTTGCTTCCGGCAACCTCATGACATGAAATCCTGCCGTCATCACCTGTGAGGATCCACGGAGGTTCATCCAACAGCCGTTTTGGACTTGGATCGTTTCCCGGTCAGCGACGTGATGGCGATCTTCCAGACACGCACCTTGCCCATCGATACGCCTTCCAATGGCCAGCTTCTGCCGGAATACTGGCGCATAATTTCGTTGAGCGCATGTTCCTTCTGCGCCGGTTCGACCAGTTCGCCGATCGTGCCGCAACCGATCACGCTCTCAAAACTGAACGTCCACTTGCAGGCACTCTGCGGGTCGCGATGCAATTCCACATGGCGTTCAAACTCGAAACAAACCTGCGGGTTGGCCTCGAAATGCCTGATCTTCTTCCCTTCCAACGCGGTGTGCAGGTAGATGGCCGTGCCGTCGTAACCAAACGACATGGGCACAATATACGGTGCGTTGTCCTTCGCCATCGCCACGCGGCAGACGAGACTGTCCCGGATGATCTCGTCCATCTGCCCACGGTCAGTGATCTCCTTGTCGGTTCGTCTCATGTGAGTCAAAGGCGGTCAATACGCTGTGGTTCCTTCGCGGTGAAGGTCAAGGGCGGGGCGAGACTTCATCGAACCTCCGCTTTCCCAATGCAAACTCCACGGAGTCTCGCCCCTCCATATTTTTCGCGCTCACAATTGATGCATTACCATTCACGGCCTTCTTCCTTCGTCCACTTCGTAAAAATCAAAAAACGTGACGATGTCAACACGGCAACCGTAACCGCTGGCGTTCTTGTCATGCTCAAGCTCCGGCGTACCACCGGGGTCGGGATCGCGCCAACCGCGTTTCATCATGAATGAATTCCACATGAAAACCTCCTCCTCGCCGGGCTGTCGTCCGTTGGCGAAACACCACGCAAGGGCTTCCTCGTTGCTTGCGCCCGCCATCACGCGTCCGCGCAATGCGTCGTAGCTCACGCCGAGGAAACGACAACAGCGACCATCGAAGCCGGTGCCCAGGTTGGCATGGTAATCCGCCGGCAATTTTCCAGCAGCGTGCAATCGCATTTTGTCGAGCATCCGCGCAAAAAACACAATACCACCGGTGCGATCATAAGCACTGCATGGAACACTTCCGGGATTCATGGCTTTAACCATAGCTCTGTCGCTCTTTCCTTTCACTTGCGTTCCGGCGGCCTCATTCCTATCAGTTTGAAAACCCACGCGTTGCGGCAGGGCAGTTCCGACGGCGACAACGCTGGCACTTCAATCTCCATCCCCTGTCCAGCCGCGCGCCACGTCAAAGGCGCCGGATGACCCAGCAGGCGCACTTTGGTGCGCGGCGTCGGGCCAGGGTGCTCCAGCCGCAGCGTTTTCCCCGGCCATGCCAGGCAGAGGGCATACACGACCTCCCCGTGGCACGTGTAGTGAACCAACGGTCGCTCTCTTGTCTCGGTCCATTTCCACGTCGCATCGAGCCGCGGGTTGATGGATTCCACCATCGGCCCCTCGTGTGAAATACGCCATGGCGTCGTGCCGTAAATGGCCTCGCCGTTGACGCGCAACCAGTCGCCCATTTGCACCAGACGTTCCTGCTGCAGCAGGGGGATCGTGCCGTCCGCGCAGGGCGAGACATCGAGATGAAGATTGCCGCCCAAAGCCACCGTTTCGACGAGCAGATGAATCATGTCGCGCTCGCTCAAATAATCTTCCAGCCGCTCCAGCCGGTTGTAGGACCAGTTGCCGCGGCTGATGGGACGGTCCTCGCACCACTTGTGCGCCGTGCCGCTTTCGAGCACACCCGCCTCGGAACTGTACACGCCGCCATGTTTGCCGCGCGAGCCGCGGCCGAACCGGTCGTTGACCACCACGTCGTCCTTGCAAGGCGACTCGCGGTACAGCCAGCCGAGAAAGTCGCGCATCCCGAAGGTGTCGAACGGAAACTCCCATTCGCCGTCAAAGTAGATGAACGACGGCCGGTAGCGCTGGACCGCCTCGCGCACCTGCGGTTGAAAATGGTCGCGCACAAAGGGCTTCACGTCGCCGCCGGGCTTTTTTGCAGCCAGATACAACGGATGATTGAACTCCCCGACCGAGTAATAAAAACCGGCACGCAGTCCCGCCTCGCGCATGGCGGCGGAGAACTCGCCGAGCACGTCGCGCTTGGGACCCACATCCATGCTGTTCCAGCCGCGGTTCCACGGACTCGGCCAGAGGCAATAACCGTCGTGAAAATTCGAGGTCAGAAATGCGTAGCGGGCGCCCGCACGCTTGAAGAGCGCCGCCCAATGGCGCGCATCGAACACCTCGGCCTTGAACAAGGGCGCCAACGCCTTGAACGGCACGTCACCGTAATTTGCGCGATGAAACGCCTCGAACCGGGCCTGTTCCTCGGGTGGCTTCAGCGGTCGAAGATGGTCCACATACAGGCCATACCAGCACGAATGCCCGCCGTAGCCATAAGGCTTGTCCGGATAAACCCATGCCACCGCCGGCACCGAGAAAACGCTCCAGTGAATAAAAATGCCGATCTTCGCCTCATCAAACCACGCGGGATTGGGCCGTTGGTCGAGCGCCTCCCAACCGGCATCCGTTGCGCCAGGTGTTTGCGCGTGCGCCACGCCACACACTCCCAGCACGACAGCGACAACCAGCCCATGCATCATGCTCTTCATTGTCCGGACCTCTTTCCTTCAACAAGCTTTCAGACGCCCACGCATTTCCGCAACATCTCCATGGTCTCACGTTGACGCTGTTGGACAAACGCACGGGCTTTGGCGGTTTTGGCCTTCGCGGCCGCGGGGTCCCTGGCGAGCGCCAGCACCGTCGGAACCACTCGCGGAATGTCGTTTTCATTGTCGAAGTCGAAAAGCCAGTCGCCGAGACCAATGTCGCGCCACATGATGCCCTTGCTGGTCTGCTCGGCGAAGCGGCAGACGATGGCGGGAATACCATTGCCCACCGCCATGATCGGGCTGTGCATTTCCGAGCCGAAGATGCCGGCGGAACGGACATAGGTGCTGACTGCCTCGTCGGTGAGCCAGTATTTTTCATGCCGGACAACCCGCGCCTTCACATCGGCGGGCAACGGGTCATAGAGCAGTTCCTTCCCGACCTCCAT
>CAZAAF010000569.1:0-3207 GCA_964482575.1 uncultured Verrucomicrobiota bacterium
TGCCGCCGCTGAAACGGCCATCGGTGATGAGGGCGCACTTGTCACCGAGCCCCATGCCAACGATGTAACTCGTGGGCGAGAGCATCTCCTGCATGCCGGGACCGCCGCGCGGTCCTTCGTTGCGGATAATGACCACGTCGCCGGCCTTGACCTTGCCGGCAAGGATGCCGGCGCAGGCGTCGTCCTGACTTTCGAAGATACAGCACGGTCCCTCGAACACGAAGCCGGGGCCGCAGTTCTGCTTGAAGGCGTCGCTAATGCCCGCGGTCTTGACCACGCTGCCCTCGGGAGCGAGCTGGCCGTAGAGGATCGAGAGGCCGCCGTCAGCCGTGTAGGCCGTGGCTTGGGTGCGGATGCAATCCTGCGCGTCGAACATGAACGCCGGGTCATACGGCATGAGACCGGCGGGCTTGACCTGCTTCAACGTGGCGGGACTGCAATCGTGATGCGCCCGGCTGACGAGCCAGCCCTTGATATACCGCGATGCGCGCAACACGCAGCCGATTGTCTTCTCGCCGCCCTTGGTGTAGCGCCAGAGGATGATCACCGGCGTGTCGCGAAGCTGGCCCAACTCGGCGCGCACCAGTCCCTGGGACTCGGCGAACGCGGCTTTGAGGCCCGCCTCGATGGCCGCCCGACCCTTCCACGTGGTCGTCTCGTTCACCTTCACTTCGGCGTCTTCCGCGTACAACTCCGCGGCGGTCGCGGCATCGGCCACGTTGCCCGCCGCCGCCAGACGCCAGAGCGTGATGGCGCGCGGGTCGCCGGGGAAGAACATCATCGGCTTCGGCGCGAGCGAACCGTCCACCGTGCGCACGGCGGGACCAAGCTTGTCGTTCGGGTCCACCACGATGGCGGACGCGCCGGCAATGCGCGCAGCCTTCGCCCAACCGGTGCATTTCTCCGAGCGCACATCCCACTCGTCGATGTTCTCGCCGAGGGTCCTGCCGGTGACGGTCTTGCAGGCGAGGTTGAGCACGCCCATGCGCTTCAACTCGCCGAGAATGGTGTGGATGCCGCCCGCGCGATGCACGTCCTGAACGTGGTACGCCGACGAGGGCGAGACCTTGCACAGGCACGGGATGCGGCGGCTGATGCCGTCGATGCGGGCGATGTCGTAGGCGATGCCCGCCTCGCGCGCGATGGCGAGGGTGTGGAGGACGGTGTTCGTCGAACCGCCCATGGCAACGTCGAGCATGAGGGCGTTGTCGAACGCCTCGATCGTGGCGATGTCGCGCGGCTTGATGTCCTTCTCCACGAGCTTGAGGATGGCGCGCGCGGCGCGTTCATAGAGCGCCTCGCGTTCCTTCGAGACGGCGAGCACGGTGCCGTTGCCGGGTAACGCCATGCCGAGCGCCTCGCAAAGGCAGTTCATGGAGTTGGCCGTGAACATGCCGGAGCAGGAACCGCACGTCGGGCAGGCAGTCTGCTCAAGCTTTTTCAGGTCGGCCTCCGTGATCTTGCCGGTCTGGAGTTCGGCCACGCCCTTGAACACGGAAATGAGGTCCGACGTGCCGGACGCGGGCTGGAGCTGCGCCGCGAGGTCCTCGTGCGCCGCCTTCCGCTCCGCAATGCCCGCCGCCATCGGCCCGCCGCTCACAAACACGGTCGGGATGTTGACGCGCATCGCGGCCATGAGCATGCCGGGCACGATCTTGTCGCAGTTCGGGATGCAGACCATGCCGTCAAAACAGTGGGCGCGGAGCATCGTCTCGACCGTGTCGGCGATCAACTCGCGCGACGGCAGCGAGTAAAGCATGCCGCTGTGGCCCATCGCGATGCCATCGTCCACGCCGATGGTGTTGAAGATAAACGGCACACCGCCCGCCTCGCGCACGAGGCGTTTCACCAGCGCGCCGACCTCGTTCAGGTGGGCGTGACCGGGAATGCAGTCGGTGTAGCTGTTGCAAATGGCGATAAACGGCTTGCCCCAATCCGCCTCGGATTCAATGGAGCCAGTGGCACGCAGCAGCGAGCGGTGCGGCGCGCGTTCAAAACCTTTCTTGATGATATCTGATTTCATAGTCGTGCATTTCCTTCAAAAGGGAATCGGGAATGACAATCGCCACACCCCGCGGCAATGTCAAGGTCGCTTCGGGCACGGGATCTGCGACGGTCGGGGGACCTCATCCGCGGAGAAGACGTCGGGTTAATCCCTGAAACGGAATCAGGGATTTCCCCGATGGAGCAAGCCCCGCTCGAAACATATCCTGTCACCTGCGTAGGTGTCGAAGGGTGCTCATATGAAACTCAAGGCTCGCGTGAACTCAGGTCAGTCGCTGGTGGAATACGGCTTGGTGCTGGCGCTGGTCGCCATCGCCGCCATTTTGGTGGTGAAAGCCGTGGGGGCCCGCGTGAGCAGCACGTTCGACAACATCCAGCGCCAGATGACCTCGCAAGGAATCGCCTCGGTCGCTCCCGCCTCGGCCAGCTCGTAGCCCCCCTCCGGTCACGGAAGGCCCCGCCGCCAGATCTCGGGCGTATTCGGCATCGTGACCATCTGTCGCACAAGGACGAGACTGCCGGGTTGCACATCGGTTTTGGCACCAAACGCCGGTAAAAAAGCCGGGGCGGCAGCGATCCCACCCTGCCCGCTCCAAAATATCCTGTCACCGGTTCGTCCTTTCCGGCCACTGATGCGGTGACTATGATGACGACCCAAGCCATGTCCACTGCCGCGCGCAACGATGAGGAACTGGTCGGCGAGAGCCTGTCGGGCAATCGCGACGCCTTCGGGCAGATTGTCGCTCGGTACCAATCGCTGGTCTGTTCGCTGGCGTACAGTGCCACGGGCAACCTGAGCCAGAGCGAGGATCTGGCGCAGGAAACCTTCATCACCGCGTGGAAACAATTAGCCGGCTTGCGCGAGCCGGCGAAACTGCGCGCATGGCTCTGCGGCATTGCGCGGAATCTCATCCACAACTGGCTCCGCCGCCAGGGACGCGAACCGGCGCACAACGCCGAATCACTCGAGGAAGCGTCCACCTCGCCCGCGCCGGAACCGCTGCCGGTGGACCAGGCCATCAGCAAGGAGGAAGCCGCCATTCTATGGAGCTCGATCGAGTCCATCCCGGAGATTTACCGTGAACCGTTGGTGCTGTTTTACCGCGAGCATCAATCCGTCGAAACCGTGGCGCGGGAACTGGACCTGAGCGAAGACGCCGTGAAACAACGGTTGTCGCGCGGGCGAAAACTACTGCACGAACA
>CAZAAF010000570.1:0-768 GCA_964482575.1 uncultured Verrucomicrobiota bacterium
TGATGACATTGGACTCACCGAGCACGGCGACCATCTGGTCGCCGATGCCGGCCTCCTTCGGCCCGCCGATGACCACCCAGCGGGCGCGATGGCTTTCGACCACTGCCTTTGCCGCTGCAAGGAAACGGTCCATCGGCCAGCGTTTGGCCGGGCCGTATTCCGCGCCGGCATTGAGCGCCAGCAACGGCCGGTCCTGCGGCAAGCGCGCCCCGGCTGGCGCCGCGCCAATCGTCAATCGCGGCGCACACGGCGTGGCGTCGGCGCCGAGACGAGCCGTCAACTCCAGATGCCGATGCACCTGGTGTTTGAAAACGGGTCGCTGAGCTGTCACGGGCGCGTCGCTGCCGAACCGCTGGATGTCCTGCGGCGGCATCACCGGCTGGGTCCAGTAGTCCGGCGACTCCTCCCACCGATCCGTGAGCATCCACGCACGCGTGTGGCCGCTGAAGCCGATGCGCCGGGGAATGCCCGCGATCCAGACGGGCAGCGCGCTGCGCCAGGAATTCGGGAAGATGACCGCGGTGTCGAATCGACCCCGCCGCAGTTCGCGCACCTGCCGAAACAGGTCGAGTGGACAGTTGGACGGCTCATGAACGATCACCTCGTTCACGTCGGGATGCAGCCGCCAGAGATCGGCAAGTTTCGGCGCGGTCAGAACGGCCAGATCGAAAGGCGGATAAGCGCCCGCGGCGACGAATCGGCCGCCGGCGGCACGGAAGCCGAGCGGGCACGTTTCGACGGCATCTGGCGTGTAGATGAGAACACCGG
>CAZAAF010000570.1:778-3201 GCA_964482575.1 uncultured Verrucomicrobiota bacterium
GGCCAGATGCGCCCCCGGGTACGCCTGTCGCAACCGCTGCACGGCGGGCATCATCATGACCGCATCGCCGAGCCAGTTCACCGAACGGAGGAGGACGCGGCGCGGGTTGGCCCGCACAACTGAAGCCGGGCCGGCCGGGATGCCGGCGCTACGGTCAACTTCCGCGTTCGGGTTCATATCAACTGAAACAGATGCGGCTCACGGCGTCATCGAAGTCGTTTGCCCCGCGGAGAATCTCGATTTCGACGCGCATGAAGTAGATGGGCACGTCCCGGCGCTCCACGAGCGGGAAACGCACGGCGTCCTTCTCGGTGGTGATGATCGCCTTTGCGCCGCTCTTGTGGCTGCGGTTGATGACGTTGATGATCTCCTGCTGCGTGTACCGGTGATGGTCGGCAAAGCGGTGGGAACAAATCAGTTCCGCACCAAGCTTCTCCAGCGATTCCTCAAAACCCTCCGGCACGGCGATGCCGCTGAGAGAGGCCACCTTCAGGTCGCGCAGGAACTCCAGCGGCTTTTGCACCCCGGTGAACACGTCCTGCAGGTACAACGGATGATGGGCGCACTCGATGATGTCCGCCGTGGGATTGATCGCATGGATCTGGTTGCGAAGATCGCTGATATCCGTGCCGTCGCACTTGGTGATGAAAACATAGGAGGCGCGACTGAGATTGCCGATCGGCTCGCGCAGCGTGCCGCGCGGCAGCATCCGGCCCGTGCCCCACGGATTGGTCCGATCGATCAGCACCAGGTTCAGCCGGCTCTTGAGATGCAGGTACTGGAAGCCGTCGTCGAGCAATAGCGTGTCGGCCTGCAGTTTCTCGATGGCGTACTTGCCGGCTTTGACACGGTCCTTGTCCACCAGCACGATGACGTTCTTGAGGTTCGACGCCAGCATGTACGGCTCGTCGCCGGCCTGATGCGAATCCAGCAGCAGCGATTCGCCGTCGCTGACGACGCGCGGCGGCGTGAGACGGTCCATGCCGGTGAACTTCATCAGCATGCGTTCCAGGAACGGGCGCTTGGCGCTCTTGTAGCCGCGCGAGAGGATGGCCACGCGCCGGCCCCGCTGGGCCAAGGCGCGGGCGAATTTCTCCACCACGGGCGTCTTGCCCGTGCCGCCGACGGTCAGGTTGCCCACGCTCACCACCAGGCAGCCGAGCGTCCGGTCCCGCAGCAACCGCACCTTGTAGCACCAGAGCCGCAACTGGACCGCGAGGGCAAAGACCTGCGAGAGCGTCGTCAGGAACGCGCGCATCAGGTTGGCGCGTTTGCCGCGACGACGCTCGAAAATCACGTCGAGGACAAAGGTTTCAAAGTCCTCGGCCCAAGTCTGGAAAACCTTTGGAAGCGCCATGGGACCCGCCGTCGATACTGCGGCCCGCCTCACCCGCGGTCAAGGGCGGAGTGAGGGCCGGCGCGGAAAGAGCGTGAAGCGTCGAGCGTGAGAAGCGGAGTTTTGGCGCAGAGACGCGGAGGAACGCAGAGACTTTTGGGGCATGGACTATGTTGATGGCGGCCTTGATCGGCCCATCTCCGCGGCCTTCTGCGTTCTTGGGGTCTCTGCGTTGAACAAGCCGCCCCTCACGCGAGCCACTCCGCCCTATCTGCCAACTCCCAACTCCTTCGACATCACCGCTTCACGCTCCGCGCGCCTCCTCAGTAGTCTTTCTCGCCCGGTTCGGGGACTTCCTGGATGAGGCGCTGGACAATCTTGTCGGTGTCCATGCCCTCGGCGTCGGCGGCAAAGTTGGTGAACATGCGGTGGCGCAGGATGGGCCGCGCCACGGCTCGCACGTCGTCGGTGGTCACCAGCAGGCGGCCTTCGGCCACGGCGTGGCCCTTGGCGGCCAGCACGAGATACTGCGAGGCGCGCGGGCCGGCGCCGCAGTGAATCCATTTCTTGATGAACTCCGGCGCGTGTTCGCCCACGGGGCGCGTGGAGCGCGCAAGGCGGGTGGCGTATTTGACGACGTGATTGGAGACGGGCAGGCTGCGGACCACCTCCTGCAACTCGAGCACCTCCTGGCTGTTGAGAATCTTCTGCAGTTCCACCCGGTTCTTCCGGGTGGTGACGCGGGCAATCTCCTCCTCCTCCGCGGCGGTGGGATAATCGATGTAAATGCTGAACATGAAGCGGTCGAGCTGCGCTTCCGGCAGCGGGTAGGTGCCCTCCTGCTCCAGCGGATTCTGCGTGGCCAGCACGAAAAACGGCAGCGTGAGCTGGTAGGTGTGGCCGGCGGCCGTCACGCGGTGCTCCTGCATGGCCTCCAGCAGCGCCGCCTGCGTCTTCGGCGGCGTGCGGTTGATTTCGTCGGCGAGGAGGATGTTGCAGAAGATCGGGCCCTTGATGAAGCGGTACTCCTTGTGGCCGGTGGCATCGTTGACCTCGAGCACCACAGTAACGGTGATGTCGGAGGCCA
>CAZAAF010000571.1:0-3197 GCA_964482575.1 uncultured Verrucomicrobiota bacterium
GTCCATCGGCCCATAGACGTGAAAGAACTGGAGGTCGGGATACCATGTATAGAGGTCGTGGTCGGCCGTGCGAATCAGCACGCTGGAAACGTAACCACCGATCGCCGCGTTGCGGAATTCGAACTTCACCGTGGGATAACGCTGCTCCAACTGCTTCTGCACGGTCTTGGTCCATGCCTGCGCGGTGATGGACTGGCCGTAGAACAACACCCGCACATGGGCCGGCTTCTCCGCCGTGGATTCCTCCAGCGCCTTCATCGTCCGCTGGATGTTCACCACCGACGGGTTCTCCGCCGCCGACGCCGCCAGCGTCAACGCCACCACACAACTCAACCAACGAAACCCTTGGGCAATCATAAGCCTCCTGTTCTCTCCGACGACGCGCTGCCCTTACTTGCCAAACACCACGCGCCGGATGGCCTTCAGATACGCGCCGTCCGGGTCGTCCTTGCACGGCACGAGCCAGCCGCCCTCGCCGATTTCATTCCACGCATAGACCAGCGCCAGCCGGTCCTTGGTGGTCTGTGCCGGATTCGCCTCCATCCACTGCGCCAGCTTCTCCAGCGTCCCGCCAAATGCCCCGGGTGCGCCCTTGTCGTAGTACCACGAAACCGTCGAGCCTTTGGGGCCCAGGCCGCCGATGCCCTCCCAGGGCCGCCGGTCCCATCCCTGCGTCACCACCGGGATGAACTGTTGTCCGGCCACGGCCTGCCAGGTCTGGACGTTCGCATCCACCAGTTCCTGATACGGATGCCGCTCGGAGTTCTTGCTGGCCCATGTGCCCTTCGGGGTCACGTTGTAGTGCGTTCGGATTGAAAACCCGTCCTCCGTCTTGCCGCCCGCGCAACCCGCCACGGCCACGCCGGGGAACCCCGCCTTGCGGGCCGCCTCCTGCAGGTAGGCCAGTCCTTCCTTGTTGGCGCCCTTCGGCGAGAAGATCACCAGCAACGGTTTGCCCTCCACACGCAGGTAGCTCGGATGCTTGAACAGGGTCATCCAATAATCGGCCGCCTGTTTCCACGCCTCCAGCCCGACGATCTCGAAGCCACCGTGATTGGCCACCAGCAGACAGAACTCCATCCGTTTGCTGTTCTTCGCCTTCATGAACAACCCCATTGGCGCGTGCTTCGGGTCCTCCTCGATGGCCTTGGTGTTGATCGGCCCCTTGTTGTCGTGCCAGTACCAGCAGAACGAGAAGAAGGCGACGCCATGATCTGCCGCGAGGTCAATCTGCTTCTCCATCAACTCCTGCGTGTCATCGCGCCAGCCCCAGAGCGGCGTGCGCCCGGCAAATTCCGTGGCCAGTCTCTTGGTGTAGTGGGTCGGCATGCCCTTGGCCCACGCGTTCTCCGGCGTGCCGTCGTCGCACGCGCACTTGCCGGCCCAGCCGGCAAAATAATAGGCCCCGAGTTTGATGCGGGGCTTGGCCTCCTGCGCGTCCGCACCGCCCATCCAGCCGGCGAGTGCCAGTGCCCCGGTCATCAGAATCACCTTAGCGTTCATCTTCATGTCCTTCATGGTTTGGTTGTTCCTTGTTGCCCGCGATAAATCAATGCGCCTTTGTCTCCGGCGGTTTTTGCAACTGGAGCGTGCCCGCCTGTTCGAGCCGCCAGTTCTCGGCCAGCGTGCCTTCCCAGCAATGCCACTCGCCAAACTCGCTGCAATACGCGCCCATGTTGAAGGCCACCTTGAGGCCGGGCGCCGGGGTCAGTCCCAACGCCGCGAACGGGATGGCCCATTCCGCGCGCCAGCCCTTGCCAAACAATCCGCCACCCGCGCCGGGAATCGAACGGGCGGCATACTTCACCGCCCGGCCCAGCTTCTCCACGTCCGCCGCCGGCGCGCCGGCGTCCGTGGAACTCTGGAGGGCGCCACATGCAAAACCGCGCACCACGAACGTGACCGGCTTGCCGTCCTGCGCCTTGCCCGCGATGCAAATCTCCACGCCGTCGTCCTTGCCCCAGACTGCGTTCGTGCTCACCTTCGCCGGACCGAACATGGTCACGTTCGCCGCGACGTACAGGCAGGTGTCGTCGTAGGCGAACTTGCCCAGCACCGGCGCGCCGCCCACGCTGAAGCGCGAAGGTTCGCGGTCCAGGGTCTGGAGTTTGCCGGGCCACTCCGTGATCTTGATGTCTCCGTCAATCACCGGCGGTTCCGTCACGCGCGAGGCGATGGCGGAGTAGGTCTTGCGCCCCGGCGCAGGTTCCGCCGGGGGTGCGTCGCTGATGGTGAACGCCTGCGGCGCGCCCTCCTTGCCCACGCCGCCGCGATAGATGATGTTGTTCTTCCAGACGCGAATGCCGTTCGGCTGGTTCACCTTGAGTTTGCCGGGAATGAACAACGTGTTGCCCTCGAAGGTGCAGCCCACGGAACGCGCAAACGACACGGTCATATCGCCGTCGGCGATGAACACGTTGTTGCGCACGGTCGTGTTGCGGGTGATGTGGTTGTGGGTCGGCATCGGCACGCCCTGCGCGACGTTGCGTTCGATGATGCAATCGCGCGCCCCTTCATCGAGGTAGTAGGCGGACGCCCCAAAGCCCTTGCCCTGCTCCACCACGTCGCGCACCACGTTGCCGCGGATGATGCACGCGGTCATGTTGCCGTAAATGGCGGCGCCGTCGTGCAGCTCGAGCATCACGCGGTAGATCAGGTTTTCCTCGATCAGGTTCTCCTTGCCGCCGCCGATGAGACCGGAATACGGCGCGTGGTGAATCTCGTTCCGGCAAATATGCAGCTTGTTGCCCTGCAACATCGTGGCCGCGGCACTCGGGTAATAAACGCCCAGATGGTGGACATGGTTCCGGGCGATGAGCGTGTCGTTTCCATTGACCTTCACGCCGCACGCGCCGACATGGTGGACGCTGCAATGAACAATGCGGTTCTCCGTGAGGTTGTCGCCGCGCAGGCCCAGGCCGCCCACGTTGCAAATCTCCAGATCCTCAAACGCGCATTGCCGCGCCTGCACCGCCTGGAGCGCGCCATCGAACGCCGTCGCGCCAAAACTGGCCAGCTTGAGCGGCGCGGTCGTCGCCTGCAACGCCAGGCCGCGGAGGGTGATGTTCGCCACCGGTTTCCGGGACGTTCCTGCGAGACTGATGATCCGTTCGGTGGTCGGCGCGACGACCTTGATCTTCGTCATGTCCTCCCCCGGCAACGGCCAGTACACCAGCCGGCCCGCCGTGCGGTCCAGA
>CAZAAF010000572.1:0-3181 GCA_964482575.1 uncultured Verrucomicrobiota bacterium
ATCCCGCGAAGATGTGCGCGATGGACGTCGCGCCGGGATCGGCGTGGCCGCGCGTGCGGTCGCCGAGATTGCGAGCGCGGCCGAATTTCGCAACCATCTCCTTCGTGGCTTCCGCGCCGCGCGCGGCCGCTTCGGCGGCCTGGCGCAGCGCTGCGGAGACATCCGCCCCGCCGTTGGCGGCGGCGCGCAACGCGTCCACTGCGGGCACGAGCGCATCCACCATCGTCTTGTCGCCGGGCTGGGCCTTGGTCTGCTGGCGGAGGCCGGCCACACCGCTCTCGAACATCGTCGCAACGGCGGTGGCATCGAGTTCCGCCCCGCTGCCTGCGCCCTCGCTCAGGCCGGTGAAGAACGAGCCGAGCAACGGGCTGGTGGACCCGCCGTCCACACTCATCACGTCCCAGCCGACCTTGTTCAGCAGTTCGGATACCTTGCCGCTCGTGTCGGCCTTCGCGGCGGCCTCGGCGGCGTCCATCACGCGGCAGATGGTCATGCCGTGGTCGCCGTCGCCCGTGGCGGAATCCAGCGCGGACAGGGCCTGCTCGTTCGCGCGGATGCGGGCCGCGGCGAGTTCAATCATGCGGACAAGAGTGGGGGAAGCAATGGTTTGCATTGGAGTCGTTGTTCTTAAAACGTGAAGCGGGATGTGTGCATTACGTTTTACGTTTTACACATTACGCATCACGTCTTACCTCACCGTCATGTACGGCGTGTCGCAGGGGGCGTCCCAGTATTTGAGCAACTCGTCGTCCATCTTCGCGACGAACATCTGGAAGCCGCCCATCTCCTGCACGGTCAGGTATTCGCCGACGCGCGCGCGCGCCAGCACGATGCCCTTCTGGGCCAGCACCTGCCCGACGCGGCGCATGACGATGAATTGCTCCATCAGGGTCGTCGAACCGGCGCCGTTGATGATCACCAGCACCTTGTCGCCCGCCTTGGCCTTCACGGCCTCGATCAACTGGGTGACCATGATCTCCGCCGTCTCGTTGGCGGTCTTCATCTTCGACCGGCCCGTGCCGGCCTCGCCGTGCTGGCCCATGCCGATCTCCATCTCGTCGTCGGCCAGCGCGAAGATGGACTGGCCGCTCGCCGGGTGCGTCGCGGTCGTCAACGCCACCGCGAGGGTGGCCATGTTGTTGTTGAACCGTTCCGCCAGCGCGATCACCTCGTCGAGGCTCTTGCCGGCCTCGGCGGCGGCGCCGGCGATCTTGTAGAGCGGGATGCAGCCGACCAGACCGCGGCGGTTCTCGGCCGGGGCGTTCGCGCCGGGGGCGATGTCCTCGTGGGTCAGGAGGCTCTTCACGTTGAGGCCGCTCTTTTTGGCCATCTGGAGGGCGATGTTCGAACTCATCACGTCGCCCGCGTGGTTCAACACCACCAGCAGCGTGCCGGCGGGGCGGTTGACCAGCTTGAGCGCGTCAAACACCTTCGGTGCGGCGGGCGCGGCAAAGATGTCGCCGACGACGCTGATGTCGAGCATGCCTTCGCCGACGAACCCGCTGAGCGCCGGCTCATGGCCCGAGCCGCCGAGCGTGACCAGCGCCACCTTCGACGGATCCTTCGCCTTGGCGCGGCAGACGAGCTTGTCGTTCTTCAGCGCCACCTTGTCGGGATAGGCCACACAAAAGCCCTCCAGCAACTCCGGCGTCAGGTTTTTCGGGTCATTGATAAATTTCTTCATGGCCATGGTCGTTTGTTCTCCTGAGTCGTTCTGTTCCACTATGGAAAAAGCGCCTGTTTTTTACAGGGTTCTGCCGCCAATGCCAAGTGTCCTTTGGTGGTGGATCGGCCGATTTTTTCAGGCCGCTGACGGCGCATGCTCGGGGAAGCTGCCCGCGAGCGGTTATCGTTCTCCCGCCAGCACCTTGCCGGTGGCGTCGAGCTTCTGGACGGCCATCATCGTGCCGGCGAGCTTGGGATTGGCCAGACGCCAGACCAGCTTCCGGTCGCGGGTGATCTCCAGCAGGCCGGTGCCTTCGCCCTTGTCGTAGGCGCGATAGCAGCCGGTGACGATGTTCCCGTTGGGCAGCAGATGCATGCCGGTCATGTTGGTGATCTTCACGCCGGGGATGTCCGTATTGGCGAACTCCCACACGATCTTGCCGGTGGCGTCGTACTCGATGAGCTTGTCCAGCGTCGAGACGAGTGTGGTGCCCCTGGCGGTGCGGATCGCGGCGAAGGCGAGATTGGGCGTTTTGATTTCCAGGACCACGTCGCCCTTGGGCGTGTATTCCCGCACGACGTGCGAGCCGGAGTGGCAGACGAGGTAGTTGCCGCTGGCGAGCTTGCGGGCCATCCGCATGTTGTGATGCGCCCCGAGCGTGGAAGGCTGGGTTTGCAGCTCGAACAAAACTTTGCCGTTCGCATCCACCTCCAGCACCTTGCCGGTGGAGTTCTCGCCGATGAGCGTGACGTTGTTGTTGAGCCGCTGGCAGGAGAACGTGCCGCCGCCTTTCTGCTCTGCCGACTTGTACTGGAAGACGACCTTGTGGTCGGGCGTCACCTCCGTCACCGTTGCGCCATCGGCGAAGAGCACATTGCCGTTGGGGAGCTTCCATGCATCGTGGCTGAGGGCGGTGGGCTGTTCCCATACGATCTCGCCCTGGGGCGACAGGATCATCACCCGCCGGTCACCCGCGGCGAGCAGTTGCCCGCCGACGTCGCCGGAAATATCGGCCGCAGTGCAAAGGGCGGTGGTGAACAGGAGTGCGAGAAGGTGTTTCATTGTGTCCCATTGTTATCGGATTCTGCGGGAGAACGCCAGACTTCACGGTGTGCAGGCAGTGTTGGAGACGTGAGGCTATTCACTCCGTTCCAGATCACCAAAAAGAATGCAGCAAACGCGTTCGCTGAGAAAATAAAGAAAAGCTGCCAGGAAAAGCACCGGCCAGATTACAATGCGGTCGAAACCCCAGAATCGGATGAACAAAACAACCGGAGTGGCCGTAGCCACAGCCTTCCCGCAAATGATGCAGAGTTGTGAATTGTCTGAGAATACCAGCTTCGCTTTGCAGGAAGGACAAGTGACTTCGCCGGGGGTGTCGCTTCCCCATCCGCGTCTTTGCCAGAGCCCGGGGTCGTAAAACATGCGGCGGCGCGGGAAGGGTTCTCCACAGCAGGGGCAATCAAGCCGTTTCTTCATGGCGGTAGATCGGGCGTTTCAGCCTGGACTGTTTCG
>CAZAAF010000573.1:0-3172 GCA_964482575.1 uncultured Verrucomicrobiota bacterium
GAACCCCCGCGGTGATCCAGAAAACTCTTTTGTTCATGCCGCTCTTGCCACATCCCGGCAGCCCTTGCTGCCGTGGCGGTGACGGTATCGGCAAACACCGTGGCTGATAAGGAAAAAGTGGCGTACGGACGCCGCAAAAAAGCGCACAGAGCCCCTTTCCAATTGACGCCGGGTTTCGTATGGTAGGCGTTGTTCGATGCGCGACATGAATTCATCGCAACCTGAACCCTCCGGGACGCCCGGCGATCCCCCGCCGAAACCTCCGCGCATCGCCGTCATTACCTGTGCCGTGCTGGAGATTGAATTCAACCAACTGGCGCGGGGACTGGATCACGTGATCCGCATCGAGGTGCTGGAACAGGGCCTCCATCAGGACCCCGACAAATTGCGGCGGGAATTGCAGGTGGCCATTGACCGCGTCGAGGCCAGTACCGATGCCGAGGCGATCGTGCTCGGCTATGGCATTTGCAGCCGCGGCTCGGAAGGGGTGCGCACGCGCCGGTGCCAGCTCGTCATTGCCCGCGCGCACGATTGCATCACGCATCTATTGGGCAGCAAGGAGCGCTATGCGCGCTACGTGACCGAGCATCCCGGCACCTACTGGTACAGTCCCGGCTGGAATCGCTACGCCGCGCCGCCGGGCAAGGAACGGTACGAAAAACTGCTCCAGGAATATCGCGACAAATACGGCGAGGACAACGCGCAGTTCCTCATGGAGACGGAGCAGCATTGGTTCAAGAGCTACACCCACGCGACGTACGTGGACGTCGGCGTCGGGGCGACGCCGGAGGATATCGCCTACACACAGAAGTGCGCCGCCTGGCTCGGCTGGACGTTCGACCGGCAGTGCGGTGACCCCGGGTTGTTGCGCGCCCTGCTCGCGGGAACCTGGGACGCGGAACGATTCATCGTGCTCAAACCGGGGCAGACCTTTCGCATGACCGCCGATGACCGTGTCATTGAGCCGGTCAACGACCCCGCGTCCTCATGATTCCGTCCGCCCACCATCTTGAAGTGGAGAGCGCGAACGGCTCGCGCACCCTCACGGTGGCCCCGGCCCAGCGTGCCAAACGGTTGACGGAAATCCTGCGCCGCGAGCATCTGCCGCTGAACATTCGTTGCGGCCAGCGTGGCCTTTGCGACGGCTGCCTCGTGGAATTGGTCGCCGGCTCGCTGGTTCATGTGACCTCCGGCCAGGTCGTGACGGCAGGCGACGCGCCGCTCTCCCTGCGCGGCTGCGAATACCGCCTTTCGGATGTCGCGGGTGCCCATATTCGCATTCCGCCGCGCTCCCTGCTGGCCTACGAGGCGCAAGTGGTCAGCGAATTCCGGGTGAACGTGCCGCGGGCGCATGATCCGTTGTGGCAACAGGTTGAAATCCAGGATGTTGCGGCAACCGCCGAGCAATTGTGTTCCCTCGTTGCCGACAAACAGAAACGCCGCCGGCCCGTTCGCCTCGATTCGCGCCTCGCGGACAGTGCGGCGCGGCCCGGGGCATGCGCGACCACCGAGTATCGGGATGACCACTGGCTCATTACCGGCGTCGGCGACGCCCTGACGGCGCATCCGTTGGGCGCGGCGGTGGACATCGGCACGACGACGGTCGCGGTGTTGCTGGTGGACCTCATCGACGGCCGGATTCTGGCGCGCAGCGCGGATTTCAACGCGCAGATTCACTTTGGCGAGGACGTGGTGACGCGGATGAATCTGTGCGCGACGGACCCGGCGATGGTTGGCCAGCTTCAACAGGCGGTGGCCGGGCAAACTCTCCAGACGTTGCTGACCCGCGCGCTCGTGACGGCCAAGGCCTCCGCCGAGCAACTGCGCTGTATCGCCCTTGCCGGCAACACCACGATGCTGCACCTGTTCTGCGGGGTGGACCCGTCGCCCATGGGCACCGTGCCGTTTCGTCCCGTGTTTCTCGACCATCGTGCCCTGCCGGCCACCGCGGTCGGGTTGGCTTGGCGCGGTGTTGGTGACGCCACGCTGCACCTGTTGCCCGGCGCGGCGGCCTACGTGGGGGCCGACCTGACGGCGGGGACTTTTGCGAGCGGGTTGATTTACGACGAAGGGCCGAGTCTGTTGGTGGACGTGGGCACCAACGGTGAGATCATCCTCAAACACGGCGACCGCCTGCTCGGCTGCGCCACGGCGGCGGGCCCGGCGTTTGAAGGCGCCGGTCTTGCCAACGGCATCCGGGCTGGCGACGGGGCCATCAGCCACATCCAAGTCGATGCCTCCGCGCCGGCCGTGCGCACGGAAGTCATCGGCAGCGCCGCGCCGATCGGGATTTGCGGTTCCGCGTACGTTGATCTGCTTGCCGAGGCGCGCCGCACCGGATTGATCAGCCGCACAGGGCGATTTGACCGGGACCAGGTTTCAAAAATGGGCGGGCTCTTTGTGCAGAACAAGTACGGCATTGCTTTGCGCGTGGCCCGCGGGCAGGGCGGCCAGGACATCCTGGCGTCGGAACTGGATCTGGCGCGGTTGCTTCAGTCCAAGGCCGCCATCGCGGCGGGGTTGTTGACGCTGCTGCACCGCGCCGGGTTGCAGCCGCGCGACATCCGGCGGGTTTATCTCGCCGGCGGGTTTGGGATGCACATCCACGTGCCCAACGCCATCGCCTGCGGCCTGCTGCCGGGTTTTACGGCGGAACAGGTGCAGGTGGTCGGCAACACGTCGCTGGCCGGCGCGTATCTGGCGCTGCTCGACAGTGGCGTGCTCGATGAGCTGGCGCGCATCAGCCGGCGAATGGACGTGATCGAGTTGAATCTGGAGCCGGGTTTTGAGGATTGTTTCATCGACCAGTTGGCGCTGCCAGAATGAAGGTTCCCTGTGGGTCCGTGGGGCGTGTCCGTGGGCAGGAGGACGATTGTGGAGGAACATCTGTTTGACATATAAAACAATTCATCCATAATACAAACATAAATGAACTCGTGGAAGACAACCGGTGGTTCAACTCGTCCTGCCCGGCGTCGCCTCCATCCTGGATGGCCGGCGTGATGCCCGTTTCCTGGTTTCTTTCATGAACGACTGCGATTCTTCCCAACGTTCCCCAGCGTCCGCCCGCCCCGAAACGGATTCCGCGGAACGCGTGATCCTGCTGGTGGGCAATCCCAACGTGGGCAAGAGCGTTCTGTTCAGCAAACTGACCGGGAAGTTTGTCGTCATC
>CAZAAF010000574.1:0-3150 GCA_964482575.1 uncultured Verrucomicrobiota bacterium
CCCGGCGGGGCCGGCCGGAGAGGCCCCCAAGGATCCGGGGGCTGGGGAGGGCGCGGCGCCCGCCGCCGGCGCGGGGGGCCAGGCGCCCTGACGCACGGGCGCGGCGGGGACGGGCGGCGGGCGGCCCGGGCCGCCGGATCCTCGGAGGCGATTTGCCGGCTGCAAATGATACACTTGCCCCCCAGCATGGAATAGCCCGGCACGGATCCGTCGGGGGAAATCGAGAGCGGCAGGATGCCGATATCCTCCAGCGGCGCCGGCGGGCCCCACGGCGTGAGCAGGATGCGCTGCGCCCAAAGCGAGATCATCCACGCCGAGGACACTCCCGCACCCTCCTTTCCCATCACCGGCACGTTCGTGAAACGGCGCACATGCTGTTTCCACTCCACCAGAAACTCCATCCGCGTGGCCGCCGTCGCCATGGTCTTGATCTGCATGGACCGGTTCAGCGCGTCGAGCACCTGTCTCGCCGCGGGGGTATCCACCATGAAGGTCCCATTCGTCTGCCGCGGCCAGTCCGGCTCGAGACTCCAGATCAGCGGGAGAAAATAACGGTAAAACTCCTGTCCGTCCGTCTCGATGGCGGAAAGCGGTTGTCCCGTGGACTTGTCGTCGTGAACCCGGGTCTGGAACAAGGACACCCACGTCTGGCGCGCCTCATCGGCGCTGTTGAAATAACTCTTGCGATAAAAAAGCACGTCCGCCGTGCGCGAAATCGGAATGCCGTAGATGCGGGGGGCCTTGGGATCGTCGCCGGGACCGACCGCGCGGATCGGCTCGACGCCCGCCTCGCGCAGCACCGGGCCGATCGCCGCCTCGTCGTAGGGCGCCAGCCAGCCGTTGCGCGCAAACTCCTCGACCCACGCGGTATTGCACACCGTCACATCCAGCGGTTGCAGCATCTCCGAGGCGCGAGCCCCAAACGACAACTCCGTCATCGGATAGACGGAGGAGAGGGTGCCCGCCAGATCCTGGTAAAACTCGAAGGGCAACGCGTCAAAGTCCGGCTGGCGGACCAGTTCATACCGCCGCGGTTTTCCGGCCGGATTGACGGCCTTGTGAAAGCGCGAAACGAGGTCCTGGAACCAGAACCCCACGCCGCGGTAAAACGCCTGCTTCGGCCCGGCGGGCGGGGGCGGCGGCTCCTGCGAGCAACCGGCAGACAGCAGCGCCGCGGCGAGAAGAACGCCGCCCAGCCATGCGCAGCCTTGAATCCGATTGCTCACGCGCCTGTTGATAACCGAACGCCCGCGTTTAGTAAACGTTGAGAATCTGTTTCTCGTACAACTCGTGATAATAGCCCGGTTGACTCTTGAGTTCCTGATGCGTGCCCTGCTGCACCAGCCGGCCCCGGCGGTCGCCCGTGTGACCCAGGACCAGAATCTGGTCCACGTCAGCCACGGCCTGCAGGGCGTGCGAAATGACAATGCAGGTGCGGCCCTGCGTGAGTTTCTTCAGACTGATCAGGAGGTCGCTGGCCACGTCCGCGCTCAACGACGCCAGCGGCTCGTCGAGCAGGATGATCGACGGCTGGCGCAAGTAGCAGCGGGCGATGGCGATGCTGATCTGTTCGCCTCCGCTGAAGGCGTTGATGTTCGTGTCGTAGCCGGAACACATGCCGTCATCCTTGCGTTCGATGACGTCGTGAATCTGCGCGTCCTGGCAGGCGCGGATGATCTGCTCCTCCGTCGCGTCGGGTTTGGCCAGCAGCAGGTTCTCCTTCACACTGCCGTGTTTGAAGAACGGCTTCTGCGTGACCATGCCGAACTGGGCGCGCAGGCTGGACATGGTGTAGTTCCGGATGTCCACGCCATCGAGTTCGATCACGCCCTGGCCGTCCTCGACTTCCATGAAGCGCGTCAGGAGGTTGAAGATGGTGCTCTTGCCGCAACCACGACGCCCGACCAGCGCAATCCGCTGGCCCGCCTTGATCTCGAACGTCATGTCCCGCAGGATGGGTGGCGAATCGGGCGTATACGCGAACGTGACGCTGCGGAAGGCGATCTTGTCGTGCAACGGCGGCATCGGCTTCGCATCGGGCCGGTCCATGACGCGCGGCGGTGTTTCCAGGATCTCGAAACCCTCGGTGATTTGCGGCCGCAATTCAGTGTAGCGGGCGGACGTGCTGCAGAGCGACACCAGCAGCGAGAACACGCTCGGGACCAGGGTGTAGAACACGAACAGTTCAGGCCAGCCGCCGGCCAGGCGCTTGGTAATGACCAGCCAGCTGCCTGCACCAAGAATGACCAGCATGGTGACGGTGCCGATGAGCGAGGTGGTCTGGTGATTGATGCCTTCCCAGCGTTCCACGCACAGGTTGCGCCGGATCAGGTCCTCCGTCATGTTGCGCATATCGCGGATGATCCAGCCCTGGGCGTTGTTCAACTGAATTTCCTTCACACCGATGATCCCCTCGAACATCTTGCCGCCATAGACGTTGTCCAGCTCGTTGCGCTCGAACGACACGCGCTCGAGCGTCGGGTAGATGAACCAGACAATGACAAACGGGATCGCGCTGCAGGCGACCAGCAGCAGGAGCGTCAACTGCCAGTTCAACGTGAAGAGATACGCGGCATACGCGACGAGGAAGATGGCATCCGACAGGGCCAGCACCACGGTGTCGCAAAGCAGGAATTGGACGGCCGTCGTCGCCTTGCTCAACTGGCGCATCAACTCGCCCGGATTGCGGCCCATGAAGAAATCCACCGACTGGGCCTGCATGTATTCAAACACACGGAACTGGAAGAGTTTGCTGAGCCGCTCGCGCAACGCCGCCGCCCAGTAGTTCCGGTAGTAGTCCAGCGGCACGTTCAGCAGGGTCAGGCCCACGAAAACACAAAAAGCCGTCATCCACGGCTGCGATTGCATCAGCGCGCCCGTCAATTGACCGGACTGGCGCGCCACGATCACCAGGGCGATGCCCGCCACCAGCCGCGCGACCAGCAATTGCCCCATGGTGGTGCGAACGGTTTTCTTTTCGTCCTGGGTGAGCATCCGCCAGGAGCCGCGCAGGAAGTAACCGAGGGACCGGCGGGGCGACGGCGGTCTTTGAGAAGGACCGGGTTGTGGAGTATTCACAAGAGTAGATAAAATCCGTTAACGGCGTCTCGAAGGCGAAGGACGTGGACGGCTGTTCTTCCCCGGCCGGAC
>CAZAAF010000575.1:0-3146 GCA_964482575.1 uncultured Verrucomicrobiota bacterium
CGGCAACTTCCCCTTCTGTTACGACCGCACCCACGGTCATCCGCCGGGGCCGGGCCCCTGGATGACCAAGGTGTTCGAGCGGCAACTGCGCACGATGGCCGCTGCATGCCGTGCCGTCGAGCGGGATGCGGTCGTCTGCTTCGAGGAACCGAATGAGCGGTTCAATCATCTGGTCGGCATCCAGGATTACCGCGACTGCGAGACCCCGCACGAACCGGCATCGGTGTTCAATTACCTTTATCACGAGTTCCTGCCGACCTTTCAGAGCAACCCGCACGCAGGCGACACGGCCATGACCGCCCATTGTTTTGCTGACGGTCAAATCCCCCATTTCATTCCCGCCCACCGCGGCGGTCCTGCGTTGGTCAACGGCGACTTCGAGGATTGGACCAATGCGTCTTTCGCCGGCTGGTCCCAAGTCCACGGCTACAACGGACGCACGTGGAACGGGATGTTTTTCCGTGATGAATCCGAGAAGCACGACGGTGCAGCGAGCCTTCGTCTGGAAAACGTGGCAAGCAACGACGTCGTGCAGGTCTCGCAAAACATCCCTGTGGGCGATGGCGTGAGTGTGGACAAGAAATATCGCCTCAGCGCCTGGTTAAAGACCCGCGAGATGGCCAGACCCAGCGCCATCGGATTTGGTCTTCTGAAGCCGGAGTTGAAAAGCTCCGGGGTCGGCGGACGGCTCCCCTTTTCGGCGGCGGGCGCCGGCTGGACACGCTGCACGGCGGAGTTCACAGTGCCGACTGGCGCCACGATGCTTCGCATCATGATCCACATCGAAGGCAAAGCCATAGCCTGGGTGGATGATATGCAGTTGGAGGAGGTGCTCCCGGATGGCTCAACGCGCCCCGCGATGCGTCCCGACGTTCCATCCGACCACAAGCTGATGAAGCGATGGGTGGAGCTTTATCACGGCGAAGGCCGGCCGTATCTCGAATTCGGACGGATGCTGCATCCGCCGAGGCTGACGGCGGAGACCGTTGTCTGGCACAACAAACCGGCGTGCGCGATTCAGCACAACGCCTGGCGCGCCCCCGATGGCAGTGAGGCCGTCATCGCTGTCAATGCCACGCCCAAAAAACAGACCGCCACATTAGTATGGAAAGGGCGCGAACACCATCTTGTGCTTGAACCCGGTGACGCAGCCTTGATCAAGTGAGCCGGCGGTGACGCTGCAATCAACGCACCAACCGCAGATCGGCCCAATCCGCGCGGTCGCCGGTGTCTTCATCGTGGGCGAAATCCACCAGTAATTCCATCCGGTCCACGCCGGTGACAGCAACATGCAGGGGTTTCGGATCGTCCGCCCCCTCCACCGTGGTGTGGAACAACTCCCTTCCATCCCCGCGCACCACAAAGTGGACACGCCCCTGTCTGCCACCGTCGTCGTCGAGACCGACAACGCCCGTAAGGATGGAGAACTTCTTGTGGAGCATGTAGGTCAGTGACGAACGCGAATGAACACCGAGGCCGTGCTCGAACGTGCGCCCCCGCAGCATCAACGGCTGGCCTGTAATACTCGCGTCGCGCCGCCACGGGAAGCGAGTCCCAAACCAGCCGGCTTCGGCGACGGTCACCGGTTCCAATTCGCTCACGAAGACACTTCGCCCCCACAGTGCGTTCACAACGGCAACGGCATCGAGGGGGACCGTGACCGTACCCAGCGATGGCGTTTCAATGGTTACGGTCCCGGACGTCAACGTGCGCCATTCGCCAACAAGGCGCGACCCGTCGCAACCGCAAACGGCGGCGAGCTTTTCGCGCGGTACTACAGGCGGCTGGCTGGCGGCAAGCACAAGGGCCCCGGCCACTGCCAGCGGGACTTCGCGCTCGCCCCCCTGCCAGCGGAAAACAACCCGTTTTTCGTCCAACGACTGCAAGACACCGTCGATCCGCACCCATTCACCCGCCTTGCGGACGAACAAGGCGTCCTGTTGCAGACGACCAGCCGCCGTTTTCTCCATTTCGTGCCGCGCCGTCTCCGAAACCGTCCCCGGCGGCACAAACCAGACAACGGAAACAGCGTTCAACGGCAATTCAGCCAGACCCGTGAGCGGCGAATCCATCATCAGCCGGTCGTCGCGCAACCGCAGTCGCTCGGTACGGAGTGCATCGCCCGCGGCGGTTTGCACCAAAAACCCGAGCCGCCAACGATGGGCCGGCGACGGATCGGCAAGACGGATTTCTTCAACCGACGCAAGTGCGAGCGATGACAATGCCGCGGGTTCGAGGACGCGTTCAGTGCCATCGTGCCATCGCACGGTGGCCGCGTGACCAACGAATGAGCATGTGAGAATCGAGGCAAAGGCAGCGCAAGATATCCAGCGAGCAAACATCCCAGGCGATGGGCATCGTCCCATCGGCGCACGCCCCCGCGTGCCCCGCCACACTCCGTTGTGTCGTCCGCCCGGCTTTTCCCAAATGCGCACTCTCATTTTATCGTCGGCGGCGGTTTGGAAGTGGAGAGCTGCTTGAAATACTCCGTGAGAATCTGTTCGTATCGGTCGGGAAACTTGTCCTTCAATGTTTGCAGGAATTTCTCGCGTTCCTCCGGCGGCAGTTTGCCCCACGTATCGGAATCGCCGCCACCATAGATCTTGCGCAGCTTCGCAGTCTCGGCGGCAGCGCCCGACGGCAAGGTCGAAACCGCCGCGGGACTGGACGGTTGTTTGTTGCCCTGAGCCGGCTGCGACTGTGCAGCTTCGGGTTGTTTGCCCGATGGCTTGCGCCGCGGTTGCGGCATGGCTTTGGCCTGCGCCTGAGCTTTCTGGGCTTGTTCGATCAGGTCGTTGAGGCTGCGGATGATCTTGGTCTGCACTGTCTGCGTCGGTTCGCCGGTGATCGTCTGGCCAAGTTGGTCCTCGACCTTGTGCATATCCCCCACAACCGGCGAAAGCGGATTCTGGGCATCTTTCAACGACTTGGCCATGTAGTCCTTGACGGGATCGGGAGCCGCCGGGCTGGCCGGAGCTGCGACGGGTTGCGGTCCGGAAAGCTCAGCCCATCTTTTGCGCAGCGCGTCGGTGGTCTGGCCAACCTCTTTCTCACGTTGGCTGAGTTGCCTGGCGGCCGCCGTTTCTTGCGGCGTGGGTTTCTCTTGACTGGCACGATCCTCGTCAAGGGAACGCGTGGCACGGTTG
>CAZAAF010000576.1:0-3144 GCA_964482575.1 uncultured Verrucomicrobiota bacterium
GCCTCGCCATGATTCCCTGCGACAGCAGGTCGAACATCGTTTCCATGTAGCGCTTGTCCAGGTCCAACCGCTGGTCGAACAACGGACGGTAACGCGTGCGCTCCTCGCACCAGAAATACACCATCGCCGTGATCATCACCGTCGCTAGCAACGGATCCATGTCGCGCCGCATCCAGCCCCGCTTCTGCGCCTCCACCAGCCGCTGGCCAAAACTCCGCATCAAATCCGCTTCGCCCGGCCACAGACCCGCGTCCTCCAGACGCGCCCACGACCCCAGCCTCAGCAGATTGCGGTTGTCGGCAATATGGATGAAAATGTCCTCGATGGATTTCCGCAATCCCTCGAAATCCTGGTCGTAGGACGGTGCTTTCTGTTGGTTGAACCTCTCGATGACGTTTTTTTTGACCTCCGCATAGAGGGCTTCCTTCGTGCCGAAATGATGGTGGATCAGCGGCTGTGGCACGCCGCACGCTTGCGACAGGTCGCGCATCGAGACGCCCCAAAACCCGTGCTGGGCAAACAGCGTCTCGGCTGCCGCCAGCACCGCCGACCGTGTCCGTTTCGCATTCCGTTTCCGTCGTGTCGCTGCCATGGCTCTATTTACTGACTGAACAGTCAATAGTTTTCAAGCCAAAACAGAATGGGACGGAGCAGTCTCGCCGGGGTTCCCGGCAGGTGAGGCGGCGGAGCACCCGCCTGGCGGTCCTCATGGCAATTCCAGCCTGCACCATCGCGTCTGCCGGTTCGATTGTTCAACAACCTCTTAAGGGAAACCCCTTACACAGAGGTCCATCGTCTTCGGCCGACCGTGAGTCTTCGATTCTCCTGCAATACGAACCCACCGTCGGCGATGATCACGTGCGGGCCCACACCGTCAATTCCGAGACCACGTGCTGGAATTTCCGTCGTGTTTCGCGGATGACGAATTCCAGGTCCTGTGGTTTGTCCAGCATCACGAAATGGGCGCCCAGGATGCTCCGGAGGGCGTCCAACGTCATGCAGGGTTCGCCGCCTTTTCGGAAACCGCCCAGCCAGTTCTCCTTTTTCGTGAATTCTTCCAGCCACGTGTACGGCGAGGCAAGAACGAGAACGCCCCCCGGATTCAACCGCTCGTGAACAGTCTCCAGAAATCTCCGGGGGTCGTTCAGCCGATCCACCAAATTGGTGGCCAGGATCAGGTCGTAGCCGGTGAATTGTGGCTTGAGATTCGTCGCGTCACCTTGGAAGAACTCCACACGGTCGGCCACTCGGTCGAGCCCCCAATCGGACAGGCGGGCTTCGTGATAAGAAACGACATCCCCTTCCTCGACCAGCTCAAAGTGCGCAACGCCTTTCTCTTTGAGTTGCAGCGCCACGCGAATGAAACGGGCGGAGAAATCAATGCCGGTGACGCGATCGAATTCCTTCGCCAGCTCGAAAGTGGCTCGCCCCACGGCGCAGCCCAGGTCCAGGGCTTTGCGCCTCGGGCGTTCGCGTGTGTACTGTCTGCAGACCGCGGCGCATCGCGCCTGAAAACCGGGAACCGCGAAATACGGTTTGCCATAATGGAATTCGCAGTACTGCGACACGGCGGCATCGGTCTCGTACATCGCTTCCGGCAGGGTGAGCGGCTGCTCCGACTGCACGTATCGCAGTCCGGCATGCTGGAAAAAGTGCCGCCGAAACGCGTAGCGCGAGTCGCGGGTCGCCTCATTGCCCGTCGAGATCCACGAACCGCCCTTGATGAGGTTGTGCTGTGTATCAAACGTGGGCGTCGAGAAGTTATCGTAGTAGGGGTGGATCTGAAACCCGTCAAAACCCGTGATCGGCGTCTCCGTCCACTGCCACACGTTGCCAATGACATCGAAGAACTCCCCGAACCGGAAATGGTTGACGGGGCAGGAGGAAGCCCAATGCTCCAGATTGATGTTTCCCGGCGCCTTCTCCCAATAAGGCTGATCCGGGGTGTTGTGCAGGTCTCGCAGCCGGTACCATTCGGCCTCGGTAGGGAGCCGGATGGGTTTTCCCGTCTTGGCCGCCAGCCAGTTGCAGAAGGCCTTGGCCTCCAGATAGTTCACCTCGACAGGCCAATTCCATGGCATGTCAATGACTTGGGCCATCGTCCGGAGCCGATACCCGCCCGGCGTCTCCACCCAGAACAAAGGATGCCTGGCTTTGGAGAACCCAACCCATTTCCATCCCTCGGGCGTCCAGAACTTTTCGTGTTCGTATCCCCGGTCCTCGACGAAGCCCAGGTATTCCCGGTTGGAAACCAGGTACCGGCTGGCCGAGAAGTCCCAGACATCATTTTCCTGACGGCCGAATTCGTTGTCCCAGCCATACAGCGGATGGTCCTTGGTTTTGCCCAGAACAACACGGCCCCCGGCGACCGGCACCAGTTCGTTCGCAGGCGCCTCGCCCGCCGACTGGCAGATGCTCCACAGCGGGAGCTGCCGGACCTTGTCGATCGGAAGGCGGCGAATGATGACCGACGAGGTTTCCAGGTGAATCCTTTGGTGCTCGATGCCCATCAGAATCACCCAGAACGGATGGTCCCAGTGGATGGGCATCACCAGCGGCAGGGTCCGAATCGTCTCGTCCACGACCGCGCGCACGGTGTCGCGGTACGCTTTGACCTCGGCCAGCGTCGGCCAGTCGTAATGGGCTGCGTTCAGATCATCCCAGGACATCTCGTCAACACCGACCGCAAACATGGATTCGAAACGCGGGTTGATCCTGTCGTTCAGGATCCGGGCCACGATCAGTTTGTTGATGTAAAAGGCGGCCGTGTGCCCCAGATAGAAAATCAGGGGGTGCCGAAGCGGCTCCGGCCGCAAGTAAAACGCGCTTTCCGACACGAGGGTATCGTAAAGCTGCTCATCGAGGCTGTAGGTGGCGTGGAAATACTGCCGGATTTCCTCGCGTTTCTGGGTGGCGTCCCCTGCGTTGAGGATGATGGTCCGGGTGTTTGTCAGATCCATAAGTCATTCTCCGGCAACCCTCGCGTGCTTCATGAGACCGTTCGCTGCGGCGTCGTCCGGTTGCAACCAGTTCACGAGGGACAACGTAGCCGATGCCGGATGAAACGTCTAACGCTTCCCGACCCCGGATACAGTTCCTTCAACTCCACCTTCAACGCCTCGGTCGGAATCAGCAACCTGGCGT
>CAZAAF010000577.1:0-3139 GCA_964482575.1 uncultured Verrucomicrobiota bacterium
GTGCGGGTCGGGCACCTCGACGGCGAAGATGCGGAAGTTTTTGGGAAACTCGAGATCCAGTTCCCTGGCCATGGCGATCATCTCGGGCAGGCCGGTGAAATGCGGGGATGTCCCCTGGACAGGAGCGAGTTCATCGGGCCTGATTTCAAGAATCGTTCCCGGGGCGTGCTTGCCCGTCATGACCGCGTCCATCAGGATGGCGCGTTCGAAACCGATGAAAACCTCCAGCAACGCCACGCCATGCCAGGAGGTCTCCTGCACCTCCGCCACGCCGGCGAGCCGCGTCTTCAAGGCGCGCGCCGCCAGAATGCCGGCGGCATCGTCGGCCAGGATGTCATTGCCCAACCCCAGCACCAAAGTTTTCATCGTCTGCACCGGACCACGCTAACAGGCCCCGTCAACGGGTCAAGGGGGGAGATGAAAAATGTCCGGCCCGGCCGCGGGAGGGAGCCGGAAGTTTTTCTTGCCGCTGCGGGACACGCGGTGTCAAATGCGGCAGACAGCGGCAACGCAAACAAGGTCACGCTCATGTTTGGTCCTTTTCAACAACATCTGCAGCAGCAACTCGGCAGCATTCAGGCCGCCGGCACGTGCAAGCGGGAACGCGTGCTGGACACCCCGCAGGGCGCGCGCGTCCGCGTCGTCCAGGGCCAGCCCGTGCTGAATCTCTGCGCCAACAACTATCTCGGTCTGGCCCAGCACCCGGCCGTGGCCGCCGCCGCGCGCGAGGCGCTGGAGCGGTGGGGTTACGGCATGGCGTCGGTGCGATTCATCTGCGGCACGCAGGACATCCACAAACGGCTGGAGGCGAAACTGGCCGCGTTTCTCGGCACGGAGGAGACGATCCTTTATTCGTCCTGCTTCGACGCCAACGGCGGCCTGTTTGAAACCCTGCTGGGCGAGCCGGACGCCATCATCTCGGATGAGTTGAACCACGCGAGCATCATTGACGGCATCCGGCTCTGCAAGGCGCAGCGGTTCCGTTATCGCAACAACGACATGGGCGATCTGGAAGCCAGGTTGCGCGAGGCGTCGTCGGCCCGGTTCCGGCTGATCGCCACCGATGGCGTGTTCTCGATGGACGGTTCCATCGCCAACCTGCCGGCGATCTGCGATCTCGCGGAAAAATACGCCGCGCTCGTCATGGTGGACGACTCACATGCCGTCGGCGTCCTCGGCCGGCACGGGCGCGGTTCCCACGAACATCACGGTGTTATGGGCCGCGTGGACATCCTCACTGGCACCCTCGGCAAGGCGCTCGGCGGCGCCAGCGGCGGCTACACCAGCGGTCGCAAAGAGATCGTCGAGTTCCTGCGCCAGCGCTCGCGGCCGTACCTGTTCTCGAACACCGTCCCGCCGCCGATAGTCGCTGGCTCGATCAAGGCACTGGAACTGCTGTCCGAATCCACCGTCCTGCGCGACCAACTGGAGGCGAACACGAAGTTCTTCCGCGACGGCATGGCGAAGTCCGGCTTCCAGATCCTGCCGGGCACGCACCCAATCGTCCCCATCATGCTCGGCGACGCCGCGCTGGCCGCGCGCGTGGCGGAGGCGATGCTGGCCAAGGGCGTCTATGTCATCGGCTTCTCCTACCCCGTCGTGCCCCAGGGCAAGGCACGCATTCGCACACAAATCTCCGCTGCGCACTCGCACGAGGACCTGGAGTTCGCCCTCGGCGCGTTTGCCGGGGTGAAGAAGGAACTGGGCATCTGAGAAACAACCTGATGAGAAGCGCGCTATGGCTGGCGGTTGCGTTGATCGCATGCCCCGCATGGGCGGCGGAAACCACGCCCCCGCCCTCCCCGTCGAAACCGGTCTTGTGTCTGACCGTCGAGAACCAGCGCGGCGAAACCCTGCTCAAAATCACGGTGGATACCTCGGAAACGCCTGACCTTGCCGATTGGGGCAGGCGCGCCGGCGAGGCGTGCGTCCAATGGACCCCGAAGATTGCCGCGCTGCTGCCCAGCGACGGTTTCGCATCGCCGAAGTCTGTGGCGCTGCGCTTTCAAAACGACAAGAAGGGCGTGGCCGGCACCAGTGGCAGCAAGATCACCATCGCCGCGGCTTACGTCCGTGGTCATACCAACGACCTCGGCATGGTCATCCACGAACTGACCCACGTCGTGCAGGCGTATCCGAGAGCGAAGGAGGGGTTCACCAAACCCGGCTGGCTGGTGGAGGGCATTGCCGATTACATCCGGCTCTACTACTTCGAACCGGACGCGCCGCGTCCCAAAGTCAATCCCGACAAAGCCAGCTATCGCGACAGCTACAAAACCACCGCCGCGTTCCTGGCATGGCTCGAACAACACCACGGGGGAACCGTCAGGAAACTCAACGCCGCGTTGCGCCAGGGCCGTTTCAAGGAAGGATTGTTTCAAGACTGCACTGGCAAGCCGCTCGATGATCTTTGGCGCGACTTCGCCAACTCGCTGAGAAAGAAGTAGCCGTTCCGCATCACTCGTCACTCCTTACTCCTCACTCTCCATGCCCGCCATTTCCACCAAGCTCACCTTCGCGCTCGGCTCCGATGAGAAGCTCCGCAAGCTACCCTCCAAGATTGTCGTCAGCCAGAGCCAGAATGAAACGCTGGACCACGTGCTGCTCAAGGCGCTCGCGTTTGTGATCTTCCACGGCGACCGGCTGCGGCTGGAGGTGGACCTGAAGATGCCCGGGGTGCCGTTCGTGCCGGACCTTGTCTCCCTCGCGTTGGATGGACGGCCGGAACTGTGGATCGAATGCGGCGAAGTCTCGCTGCACAAGCTGGAGAAGCTGACGTTGAAGCTCAACGATACCGACATCTGGATCGTCAAGAAGAGCGCGGGCGAAGTGTCCAAGACCGTCGAGCTGGCGCGGCGCAACATCAAGCGGCTCGGCCGCGTCCGGCTGTTGACGTTCGATCCCGGCTTCATCCAGGAACTGCTGGCGCTGGCCAGCGGCTCCAACTCGCTTCACCTCGTCAAACTCGTGCCGGGCGAGATGATGCAACTGGTGTTCAATGACCTGTGGTTCGAGACGACGCTGAAGGTCACGGCGCCGTGAGAGGGAACGCGTGAACGGCGAATCCCCAACCCTGGGTCACGATCCCCGCCGCAGAATGGTGTCCTTCAACGAGCCGGCGTCATCGCGTTTGGGATGA
>CAZAAF010000578.1:0-3107 GCA_964482575.1 uncultured Verrucomicrobiota bacterium
GAGTCACCGTATCCGCGCCGTGCAATCGTGAAGAAAGGCGATCTCCCGCAGCCCGGGCGATGGTCTCCGTCACCTGTTTCCCGCCCGGCGGCAGCATCACACGGCCTTCGTTGGTCTTGACGACGGCGCGAACCGCCGCAGCCTCTATGCGCACAATCCGGCTCTCATCCAGTCCGCCGAATATCGCACGCGACCGTTCGCGTCCGTTTTCATCCAGGCAACCGTTGTCGCCAACGAGCACCAGCACACCGCCTCGATTCGCGAACGCCCGGATGGCGCCCACCTCCGCATTGCCGAGATGCGATTGACCTGCGATCACCAGCACCGAAAAATCTGCCAACCGCTCGATCGTCTCGCCAAAAACAATCTCCCATGAAAAACCACCGCGGATGAGGATTTCCTCCGCTCCCTGCGCCAGCGCCACGGCTTCCCTATTATCGAACACGGTCGAGGCGAACGTGTGCAACAACGCAACGTCGCGGGCGGGTCTGGCACCGGTGACGAACGGCTCGAGACTGTGCGCAAAACGCAGATTCCTGGCCAGCGCCTCCCGCAGATCGGGCCGCTCCACACGCATCCGATTGCCCCCGCCCAGCGGACGCAACGCCCAGTTCGCGCCCGGCAACGCGCCGTTGGCCGAGGAGTCGGCAATCTGCAACGCGATTTCATCCTCCCTGTCCGGCAGGCTGATGCCCGCCTCCTTGTTGTGTTTCCAGACGGTCGAGACCACGCGGTACCCCACGGCGGCAGCCTGCTTGCAGGCGCGCACCTGGGACATGAGCATGCCGCCATCCACGCCGGGGAAGTTGCCGTTCTCGGCGAACATCAGGTCGAGCTGCCGACCCAGTAACGGTGCCCAGACGCTCCGCGCATAGGCGCTGTTGGGGTCGCGCGGGTATGCGGGATTGCCGAGCAGGATCACGTCGGGCTTGATGCGACGCGCATGGGCCGCCAGATCCCCCTGATATTCCGCCAGACTCTCACAACGCCACCGCACCCACTCCTGCGTCACCGGGTCCGTGATGCGCGGCGGGTTCTTTTCCATCGCCGGCGGCCGGACGTCGTCGAACGACACCTTTTCAAACCGCACCGGCGGCCCGGGCTTGCGTTTCTTCAACCAGTCGCGAAACGCCTGTTCGCAGCGCGGGCAGTAACACGGCTCGCAGTAATCATTGTCGAAATGGAAACCATCGAGACGAACCTCCTCCAGCCCGATGCGGATGGCGCGCTTCATGTAATCGCGAAACTCGCGGCAGTGGATGCACGGCGCCCAACGAAACTTCTTACCGCCCCACGTGCGCAACTCGCCCTTTTCGTTCCGCTGAATCCAGTCGCGCGCGGCCGGCACCTCGGCCAGGAACTGTTCGTGGTAAATGGAGCGCGACTGACAGTAACCGAGCACCCGGACGCCGCGGGCATGGGCGAACCTGACGAGACCGGCGGTGCGTTGCTGCTCCGCCCGCTCGTATGCGAGGCCGAAGCCTTTGAAGAAATGCGTGCAGGCCAGGTTGACGCCGAGGCCCGACATCAACCCCACCACCTCCTCGGAATGCAACCGCTCATACCACTGCGGCATCCAGGGCGCGTCGGCATCCACCGCGCCAACGATGCCGCCGGTCCGCCGGTAATGGTCAATCGGCTCCCAACCCCACCACGCCCAATAGAGCGGGCCCTGCGCCGGAGATTTCACGCCCGTGGCAGCCGCCGCCTGCGCCAGCGGCCATGCCCATGCCAGCCCCACGCCACCGGCCACGCAACCGAGAAAGTCCCGGCGTCCCATCCGCCGGTTTCTGCCCGCGTTTGGTTTCATACACCACTCCTTGAGTCAACGACGGTTCACCGTTCCACGAGCAAGCCTTGATAGCCGGCCGGAATGACAAGGTGATCCTTCCAGAAAGCACACGCCCCGGGGTGGCCGAAAAGCGACTCGTGGCGCTTCAAGCGGGGCTTCTGGATGTCGGTGACATCCAGCACCCAGACTTCGCGTTCATGCCGTGAGGAAAGTGCCAGCCAATGTCCGCCTGCGCTCGGCCGGCCGATCATGCGAAGACCTTTCACACCCCAGGCCGGCAACTCGCTCGCGTTACGGCGCTCGTTGGGATTGAGGAGGGAATACTTGCCCCGCTTGACGATCAGCAGCTTGTCGCCGAACGCGCACGCGCCATCCGTCCAGCTATAGAGCGTCGTATCGGGTGTGTTGCCCGCCAGCACGGGCTTGGCGCCGCTGACGTCATACCAAGCCGGTCCGCTTCGTTGCCAGTACGCCACCAAAAAACGGCCGTCGAACAGCTTGTCCACGAGCTGATCGCCGTAAAACAAACCGACCTGGCCATCCTTGAGGACGAGCCGCGGATTGGCGGGGTCTGAAACATCGGCGATATACGCGACGGGACAACCGCCATGGAACAGGGCAAACCGGGCGGGCTCGGGCACCACGACTTCTTTTACGCCATGGTAGGGCACAACCAATCGGCACAGTTCGCGCAAGTGCAGGTCGGGACCGATTTCATAGATGCCCATTCCCTCCTTGCCTTCCGCCGTGTAAAGCCGGTTGCCGCTCCGGCTCACATAGCCGACATCGCCCTTGGCGCGATGGACCACGACGGGTTTCAACTCGTCGCCGAGTTTCACCGCCTGTACTCCGGCGGCTCCACAGGCGATCCATGCGATGTCATCCTGGAGGGCCACGGCACCAACCTGTCCCTCGGGACGATACGCACGGAAGTCCGGATTCTTCGCCGTTTCCGGCAAGGGACCCAACACGGGCGGTTGGTCCAATTCCGGCACCACCGGTGCGGCCAATCCAGGCGCAGGAACCACATACAATCCCGTGTAGATGCCGGCGGCATAGATGACGTCCTTCGCCAGGGCCACGCCACCCACCGCATCGAACATCTTCCATGCGCCCACATAAGGAAGCTGCGCATGCGCGACGATGACGGGCTTGGCCGTATCATGGATGTCCACCACAAAGAGGCCGTTGTTGGTGTCCGCCGCCACGCAATGATCCCCCGCCACGCGCGCGCTCCACATATCGTTGAAGATGCTGTAGTGGACCGGGAACTTCACGCGGGAGACGAAGACGGGTTGCACCGGTTTCGATACAT
>CAZAAF010000579.1:0-3104 GCA_964482575.1 uncultured Verrucomicrobiota bacterium
GGCGCGCTGCAGCTCCGCCACCGCTTCCGGAGTGTGATTGCGCGGGTCGGTGCCCGCGAAGGTTGGCGCGTAACTCCCACTCCAGGCCACAAACTGCCGGCAGCCGAACAACCCGGCGTGCTGGGCCAGCATCTTCATGGTTCGCAGGCTGGAATGCATGAAGAAATTCGCGTCGTCCGGACGGAAGGGGTTGAAGTAGGTGCCAAACGCGGCGACCCGCAGCCCGAGCTTGTTCAGCGTCTCGGCCAGTCTCTTGAGATCGTCGGCGGTGGGTTCAAAGAAGACCGTCAGTTGCACCGTGTCGAAACCCACGGCGGCGATGTTTCCGGCCTGCTTCACGAGATCGTCGGCAGACGTCCCCTGAAGCATCATGCCCAAATGGATGTTGTCCCTGGCCGGCTCGTTCGCGAACAGGTTGGCAAACCCGGATGCGCCGGCGACAGCCGTTCCGGTGGTCGCCAGAAAATGCCGGCGTGAAATGTTTGTGTTCATATGTTTTCTTTCCTTCCAATTTCTGCATAGTCCATCGTTTGCAATCATCCCTCGCGGCTCACGACGCGGATGCCGCGCCGGGCCAGTTGTCCGGACCAGTCTTGGGCCGTTTGCCGGATGGAGCCCGTGACGATGACGGCGCGGGATGGCCATCCGAATCGCTCCAGTTTGCCGGTACCCAGCGGGTGATACGGAAGAAGGCTGACACCTTCCAGTCGCGGCATGGATTCCGCCAAAGCCGCGATGCCGGCCAGATGATCGTCGTTGTCGTTGAAGCCGGGAACAATCGGGCATTGCAGACGGATGAGGGCGCCTTGCGCATATAACGCCCGGAGATTTCGCAAAATGATCTCGTTGGATTGTCCGGTAAACCGCTCGTGGTCGCGGGGAATGGTCGCCTTGTAGTCGTACAGGAACAGGTCGGTCAGGGGCCGCACGCGCTGGAGCTGTTCCCAACCTACAAACCCGCAGGTTTCGAGACAGCAGTGCAGTCCCTCCTTCTTCGCCGCCTGCAAAAGCGCGACGGTGAAGTCGGTTTGCAGCAACGGCTCGCCCCCGGAAAGGGTCATCCCGCCGTTGGCCTGCCGGTAAAACACCCGGTCGGCGAGAACCTCCTTCAGGATGTCGCCCACCGTCGCGTCCCGCCCCACGATTTCCAGGCCACCGGCCTCGCACACCGCGGCGCACTCACCGCACACCACGCAGCGTTGGCGGTCCAGGGTGTGAAGAAGAGACCCGTTGGTTCCCGAGATCGTGTGCGCCTGTTGCCGACAGACGCGCGCGCATTCTCTGCAACCGGTGCATTTTTCGGGGACGAACGAGAGGTCGGGCCGGGAGCTGAGGCCCTCGGGGTTGTGGCACCAGACGCAACGTAGCGGACATCCCTTGAGGAAGACGGTGGTCCGGATGCCCGGCCCGTCGTGGGTTGAAAATCGCTGGATATCGAAGATGCGCCCGGTCATGCAGCCGTCTCTTTCTCGCTGATCACACGGTCCACGATCACCTGCCGCAATTCCGGGGACAGGCTCGCGAAATACGCGCTGAACCCGGTCACGCGCACAATCAGGTCCGGAAACCGGTTGGGGTCCTTGTTGGCTTCCAGAATCCGGTTCCGGTCCAGGATGTTGGCGTTGATCTGGGTGCCGCCCAATTCGAAATGCCCGCGGATGAGGCGCGCGATGTTCGCCACGTCCTGCGCGGAACTGGAAAGGCAGGGATCGAGGTCGAGCTGGAGCGGCGCGGTGTTGCCGAATCCCGGCTGGACTCCGGCCACGGCCACGGCCACCGCGGTCGGCGCGCCATCCCGCCTGAAACCGGGATTCGGATTTGCGCCGTGAGAGATGGGCTCGCCAGCATGACGGCCATTGGGTGTCGCGCCGAGTTTTTTGCCCATCAACACCACCAGCGCCCAGGAGAACAGACCGGGAATCATCATGTGTCCGTCCGGGGTGGGCTTCTCTCTCACGGCATCGGTGAACGCGCGGGCGATGCGTTGGGCCCATTCGTCCCCCGACGTGCCGCCGGTGCCGTACCGGGGTGAGTTCTTCATCATGAGCCGGATGCGCTCGCCGTCGCTTCCCGCCCAATCGGAATCCAGGCAGGCCAGCAGTTGTTCCCAGGAAACCCGGTGCTGGCTCTCGATCCGCTCCGCGAGGGCGGCCAGGGAATCCGCCGCGGTCGCCAATCCCGCGCCATCCACGCCGAAGGTGTAATACTCCACCCCGCCGTGGCTCGCATCGAGCCCCTTCTCCATCGGCCCGTTGCACAGCAAGTCCAGGGCGAGTTCAGGGAAGACCTCGTGCATGTGCGCGTACTGGAAATCAATGCCCGCGGCGGTGATGGCGACGGCCTGCCGCAGTTGTTTTGTAAAACGATTCCATAACTCCGCCATGCCTGGTTGCACCGTCTTGTCCGCCAGCATCTCCCGCAACGCGATATCGAGGACACGGACCAGGTTAATCTTGATGATGTCCTGAATGGCATATTCGCGCCCGGGAATCGCCGACCACTGGCAGCCGGCGTAGGCGCGCTCACGGGCAAGCTGGATTGAGAAACCGTTGCGCACAAAACCGGCAATCGTGCTGTCCACCCCGAGGAACTTCGGCGTGCCGCAACGGTCTTCCAGCAACATCTCCACGCCACGCTCCAGGAGTTTCGGGTCCACGCTCTTGCCGACGCACACGCCGACGTTCGCCGGCGTCCGGAGTTTGTGGGCCGCCTCGAGCACCAGGAACGAGACGCGACTGGTGACATCCTTCCCCGCTGCGTCCGGTCCGCCCAACTGGATGTAGGACGTGTCGCGGATCAACAGGCATGCGATATGAAACACCGCCTCATCATCCGTCAATCGGCCGGCGCGGATGTCCGCTTCATAATAAGGCTGCAGCAGGAGATCCATGCGGCCGAGCGAGCCACTGCCGTTGTACATGCGCGTCACCAACAAATTCCAAAGCATCCACTGGCACGCTTCGCGGAAGGTGCGCGGCGGGTTGGAAACGAGACGGTCGTTGATGTCCGCCATCTCGTGCAGGTTCTGCGCCAGTTCCGGGTGTTCCGCCGCCAGGCGGCGGGCGGCCTCGGCGTGCCGGCGAATCCAGTCCTGCGTGCCCAGC
>CAZAAF010000580.1:0-3098 GCA_964482575.1 uncultured Verrucomicrobiota bacterium
CCCCATGCGAGGAGTCCCACGACCGGCAGCATATAGGCCAGATTGCAGATCACCGTGCCCACCAGCAGCGCCAGCAGGGGTTGCTCCGCCCCGCCGCCGGACTGTGTCAGGGGGCTCCCGACCACGCGATAGACCGCGATGAAACCGAACACGAGCGCCGCCAGCACCGCGAAAAACAGGAACGGAATCGCGAAAATGCCGACGCACGAAATCACGAACAGCAGGCAGACCGGACCGAGTGCCGCCAGCAACAACAGGCCCAGCAGGAAGGACTGGGCCGGTCTTTCACGGGCCATGTCGGTACATGTCTGCAACGACCGCGGAAAAAGCAGGCTTAACAGGAGATTGAACGCCAGCATCACCACCACGAAAATCCAGGTCGGCAGGGCCGACCACGGCAACAACACACCGTGCAGGAGGTCGTCCTTCACCCAGCGTCTCAATCCGGCCGTGTCGATGCCCGGCAGCCCCACGTTCACCAAGTCGCCTCCCGGCTTGAAACCGGGCTCCGCTTCGATTCCCCCGCCGACGACCACGACATTGCCACGGACCACGGCATTCGAGGCGGCGTGGATGGTGCCTCCGACGGCCACGACATCACCTCCAATGACCGCCGTGGGCTTGAGCGTCACCGCCCCGAGCACCACCACCGCGTTCTCGCGGACCTTGCCGGCAATGGTCGCGTCACGGCCGATCACGACCACCTCGTTCGCCGTCTTTCCTTCCTTCAGGTCCACATCCTTGCCGACCGAAATCCAGGGTTGGCCCGGCGCCGGCGAGGTGTTGCCGACCTGCACACGGAATCCGGAACCGGCCACGGCGGGACTGTTGGTCATGGGCACCCCGCTGCTGATCTTGATGTTGAGTTTGACCGGGGAACCCGAAGCGCCCACCGTGACTTCGTTGGTTGATTGCGCCGCCACGACCCATGCGCCACCGCCCGCGAGCACGAGCGTGGCCAGCATCCACAAATAAAAGCTGCGTTTCATCGTGATTGAATCTCCTTCAAGACCAGTTGCCGTGCCGCACCGCCCAGGGCGATGACCGTGGTCATCAACATCCCGGCCACAGCGAGTGCGTACAACAAGTATGACTGCGCCAGGGCGCGCCAGAGTGGCAGCGCGATGGATAAGTACCGGTTGGCCGTGCCGGCGATGGAATCCGCCAGTGTCTGGACCCCGTCGGTGATCCCAAGCACCCATTCCGCGCCGGCCAGTGCGCGCCACGGCGCGACCACGGCCAGCGTGGCGAGAAAAGCAACCGTCAAGGTCGCCGACACGGCCTGCCAGCCGCGCGGCCACTCAAACCACGTTCGCCGGTACCAGGGCAACGCGGACCGCACCGCGAGGGCCGCCATCACGCGCGGGGCCAGCGTCCGCGGTGCCCGCGGCGTCGGCAGCGACCGCAGCGCGCCGTCCACCTGTTTTTCCAAATCGAAATCCGGGTTCATGATTGGATGCGCTCCAGTTTCTGCTTCAACGCCAGCCGGCCGCGATGGATGTCGGTCTTCACCTTGCCCACGGACACGCCGGTGCGGGCCGCGATCTCGTCGTAACTCATGCCCTCGAAATGAAACAGCACCAGCGGCACGCGTTGCGCGTCGGGCAGTGCCCGCAACGCCTGCTCCAGCGCCTCCGGACGGTCCGCCGGCGCCGGCGCCGGAAGGGATTCGGCAAAGTCACCGGGCTCCTCGTCCCCGGCATCCCGCATCTCCGAGAAAAACCGCCAGCGCCGCCGGTACCGTGCCAGGTGATTGAGGCAGAGATGGTTCGCCACGGTCCGCAGCCAGCCGGCCGCGGTCGGGCTCGAGCCGATGTCCGCGAACCGTTCGTACGCCTTCATAAACACCGCCTGGGCGATGTCCTCCGCGTCGGCGGGGTTGCCGAGCAACCGCACCGCGGTGGCGAAAACCATGTCCTGGTGGTTCCGCATAAACGCCTCAAACTGGTGCGGGTCGGTCATGACGTGGCTCGGTCGGCTGGCCGCACATCATAGGGCATGACGTCGTGAACGGAAACAGTGTTTCGGAGCTTCGCATGATAATCCTGAGTCCATTATTGAATCGGCTGTGAGAACCGTTCTTAAAACTTGCCCAGATGAATGCTGCCGCCACTGGTCGTGAGCCGCAGGACCGGTCCGCCGCCGTTGACCGTGCCTTGGAGATGGCCGCTGCGTTGTTCGCCGGTCGTGGTCACCGGCAGATCCGTGGTGACACGACCGCCGCTGGTGGCAGCCTTGATTTCGACCGCGATGGTCCCGGCCAGGTCCGCGTGAATGCTGCCGCCGGAGGTTTGCAGTGAACAATCGCCCTTCGGCTGGGTGGCAAACCGCGCGGTGATGGAGCCGCCCGACGTGCGGGCGGTGATTGCGCTGCCGACATCGGTGACCTCGATGCCGCCGCCGGATGTCATCAGGTCCGCCGCCCCGGTGGCGCCGCCCAGTGCGATTCGGCCTCCCCCGGTTCTGGCCCACACCTCGCCCAGGATGCGGCCGATCTTCAGACTGCCGCCGGCGGTCTCGACCTTCACCATTCCCGTGAGGTCCGGGACCGTGATGGCTCCGCCTGCCGTTTTCAGGTCCACGTTGTATTTCTTCGGAACACTGATTTTGAAGCGGACGTTGATCTGGTTCCTTGCCCCGTTCCAAAAACCACGGTCTCCTTTCAAGTGGGCTGTGATTTCCACCTTGTCACCCTGATGATTAAAAGTCAGCTCGTGATTCTGCAGCAGCTTTTTGGCTTCCTCCTCGCTGTCCGCCCGGGCTTCGCGGGTGATCTTGACCTGAACCGTCTCACTTTCAACGGCCGCGACCTCGATGGAACCGCGATCGGCGCGCACCACCAGTTGCCCGCCGCTGGCCACGGCAAACGACTTTTCCACGCAATCCCCGGCCTCGGCCTGTGGATACGTGACAATCCCGCAACCCGTCGTGCAAAACAGGACTGTTGCGCCGATGAATACCGCCATGAACGTTTTCATAATCGTCCCGATACAAGTGGACCTTTCACTGGCATGACACGGCAGGCGGGGAAAAAGTTTCAGAAAAGTGCGGTTTCATCAAAGCCCGATTGTGGAAAAACCGCTTCGCCTTCAATGGCT
>CAZAAF010000581.1:0-3097 GCA_964482575.1 uncultured Verrucomicrobiota bacterium
GAGCGCGTGCGGCCACGTGTCGGCGAGCCGGATGCCGGTGGTCAGCGTCTGCCAAGATTCACAGCCGTTCCGCATGCTGTTGCCACTGGAGAGCTGCACCGGGGGATTCGACGCCACCCAGTCGAGGATCTCGTCGGCGATTTCCTTCGCGTATTTGTCCTGGCCCGTTTCCCAATAGGCATCGGCGAGCGTCCTGAAGTGGAAATGCCGGTTGATCACCTCGTTCCAGAGATGCGTGCGCGCCTCGCCCTCGGTCGGATTGGCGGTCCAATCGATCTTCGGCCCAAAATCCAGCGTTCCCTTCTGGCCCGGTCCCTTCGGGTAATCGAACCTGTGCTGGAGCACCTTGTCGGCGGCGGCAGTACTGCGCGCGTGGGTTTTCGGATTGCGAAAGGACGGTTGCCGCCAGTCGAAGCGCCAGCGGGGCATTGTACGGTCGCGAAGATGCTTCGCCAGGGCGGCCTTGGCGGCCTCGAGACGGCCGGCCTGGACGTTGTCCTTCACCGCCGCCAGCGCCGGCAGGTCGAGGTCGAGGTTTTCGAAAAGCTGCGCATCCGTCATCCGCCGGTCGGACGCGGCGGTCAATTCGACTCCATCCAGCCGCACCACCGCGGCTGGGTCCGGTGTGTTGCCGTACCCCGTCGAGGTGAACCGGATGCCTTCAATATGATTCCAACCCAGCGGCTGACGCGCCGCGCCCAGTTCCTCGAACGGGAGGACAAACCGTTTCCAGCCGGTCCAGTCCAGCGTAATACGGGCACTGTAATAATCCGGCCCCTCGGTTTTCGCATTCTCGGAGGGGAAGATGACCACGAACCTCGATCCGGTGGCCTTTTCCGAATGCAACCAGAAGGCGACGGCGGAGAAACCCGACCAATCCCGCGGCGTGGCGAAGCGGCAGCCCAGGTTGTTGCTCTGTCCATGCCGCCAGCAAACCGACTGCGGCCAAACCTTGTGGAGCGTTGCATCCGGCGCGCCGCCCTTCCATGCGGACGGACCGAACACCGATGGCTCGGCGGCCAAAACCGCCACCGGGAAAACAAACAAGGCAAACAGTGTCGATCTCATAATGGCCTCGGGAAAACTCCATGCACCACGAGCCGGCGACGAACCCGCCACCGTCACAGCCGGAAAGACGGGTCCACCTTGCGGATGTTCTCCGCAATGGCGTTGAGATAGGGGTTCTTGCCCGACCCGAGCGGTCGTTCCAAAAAGCGGTACACGCCACCCCATTGCATCGTGAGCATCCGCATGACGTGGCCCCGGAAGAACTGCGGGGTCCGGGCGCGGATATCCGCGGCACTGTGGTAGGTGGCCAGCGGACCTGCCGCCTCTCCCTGCCGTTCCACGCATTCCTGGAACTCCTCGTAAAGCTTGTCAAGTTCGTCCAGATAATTCGGCGCCGCCATCTGTCCCATCAAATCCGCCGTGCCCAGCGCGTACCCGAGCATTTGCTCCGGCTCGGAATGAAACGGAATCTTGGCCATGTCTACGAAAAAGCCAGTGGAATGGATCATGTGTTCCACGGATTCCCGGTCCTGCACCGGACAGCCCCGGCTGCGCAGGTAGCGATTGGCAAACTCCGCGCTCCGGTTCACATGCGTCATCGTGTATTTCGCCCCGGTGCCCTCGACATCGCCGCGCTGTTTGAGGTAGCCCGTGTCGTGCATCAGCACCGCATGGATGCCCAGCGTGAAGTGATGCGGGGTCAACGCCATCCCGTCCGGCGCCTGGTCCATCCCCTCCATCAACCGCGCCATGGCCACGGTCGCCTGCAACGTGTGCTCCGAATCGTGATACTGCATGTCGCACGACTGGTAGCCGGGATAATGGCCCGCAAAAAGCTGATGGATGTCCGCAACCGTCTGACGGATCGGTGCAAAATCCTCGTCCTTGAAAAGGCGCTGGAAAATGCCTTCGACCTCGCGTTCGACCGCATTCCAATCTTGTGTATTGACGTCTGGAAACATGCCGCTGCCTGATTGTCGAAACAAGATAATGGCCCGCCGGTGAAACTCAATCCCTTTTCGGTGGGGCAAAGTCCTATTTGACTCCCCCTTCTCACCAAGGGCGTGTATGCTGGCGGCGCGTGAACCGGAGACCCCACCATGCATGACGCAACACGATTCGGGATGCTGGACTGGATCGTGCTGGTCGGTTACTTCGCCGGCATCACGACGTTCGGACTCTGGCTCTCGCGCAAGACACGCACCAGCGGCGGCTACTTTCTCGGCGAGCGCAAACTGCCATGGTGGGTGATGGTCGGGCAGGCGTTCGGCTCCGGCACGCACGCGGAACAGCCGGTGGCGCAGGCGGGCGCGACGTTCGGGATGGGTTTCTCCACCATCTGGTTCCAGTGGAAGAACATGCTCATCACACCGCTTTACTGGCTGATGGCCCCGTGGTATCGCCGCAGCGAACGCACCACCATCGCCGAAATCATCGAGGACCGTTACGGGCGCAAGCTCGCGTTCGCCTACACGCTGTTCGCCATCGCCTTCTTCGTCTGCGACCAGGGCGTCATGCTCAAGGGCGCGGGCAAGGTCATTTCCGTGGCCACCGGTGGCGAGATGATCTCGCCCAACGGCGTGGTGATCGCGATGGTCGTGGCGTTCGTGCTCTACAGCTTCTTCGGCGGGCTGGTTGCCTCGGCGTACACGGATTTTGTGCAGAGTTTCCTGATCATCACGCTGTCGTTTCTGCTGATCCCGCTCGGGCTGCACGCGGTGGGCGGATTCGCAGGCATGCGCCGGGCGCTGCCGGAAAACTTTTTCGACCTCTACAACAGCGCCAGCGGGATGGACCTCTTTACCATCGTCATGCTCGCCCTTAACGGCTTCGTCGGCATCACGGCCCAGCCGCACGTGCTCTCGCTGTGCGCCACCGGCTCGACCGAGCGCGCCGGACGGCTCGGCCACACTTACGGCGCGATGACGAAACGGTTTTGCACCATCGGCTGGGCGCTCACCGGCCTCATTGCCGCCGCGCTTGTGGCGCAACGCGGCGCCAAACTGCCCGACGCAGAGCAGGCCTTCGGCTACGCGAGCCGCGAACTGCTCGGCCCCGGCCTTGTCGGCCTCATGGTGGCCTGCGTGCT
>CAZAAF010000582.1:0-2386 GCA_964482575.1 uncultured Verrucomicrobiota bacterium
GCCATTGCCTATCGGGGCCGCGCATGCGCAATTCCGTCGCGAAGTCGGTCAGGTGGCGAAGACTGGCGGCTTCCGCGTCCTGCAACGAGGGCACCAATTCCGGGGCGATCTGGCGTCGCAGCACGCCGGCATCGCGCAACACATCCCCGACTTTGACACCATGCAGCCTCTCGACGCCGGCACTAAGATAGAGGAACCGGGACTTGCCATCGGTGTCCCGGGTGCTCTGGTAGAGGTAACTGTCGGGCAGGTTGTCACTGAGCATGCGCAGACGTTCCTCGCTGTCCCGCAGTTCCCGGTTCAGTGTCCTCAGCGTCTCGTCCGCCCGCCGTCGTTCTTCCATCATGCCCGCCAGAAAGAGGGCGCAGGTGATGGTCACTCCCAGGAACGAATTCAGGAGCAACAGGGATTCATTGGACGTCGCGCTCACGAACACGCTGCTGCCGCGGCTGGTGCCGAGGGTGGCCAGCAACGCGATGCCGACCGCGGCGGCGGACGCCCCGCGCATGCTGAAACGGAATGCGGCCCACATCAACAACGGCAGGAGCCCGTATTCGAAGGGCACTTTGCGGAAGAAGACAAAATGGCAGACCAGCACGGTCACGCTTGCCAGCACCACCGCTTCCAAGACGCGCCGGCGGCTCCTGTGAAACGGGTGGGGACGCATCCACGCCAGGACAAAGGGCGCGGCCACCAGGGCCCCGTCCGCGTCCCCCACCCACCAGGTAAGCCAGGCGTAGCCGAACCGTTCCCAGGGCACGTGGCCTCCCAGCGACAGGCTGAGCACGCCGACGGTGGGGCTGATCAGGCAACAGCCCATCGCACCGACCGTGATCAGGATCAGGACATTCCGTCCGTTCAACAGTGGATCTTCCTCTTTGCAGAACCGCCGCACCCCAAAGGCCCCCGCCGCCGCGCCGGCCGTGGCCCCGGAAGCAATGAAGGCACCCGTCAGCACATTGGGCCACACGGAGTGGACCGAGGGCATTGAACCGTCAAAGAACGAAAGGGTATTGGCGGCAAAGGAACCCAGCCAGACTCCGGGCAGCGCCTGGCGGCCCATCCGCAACACGGCCGCCAGCGCCAGACCCGCGGCCGGGAAAATGGGGGTGATGTTGCCGGGGGAAATGGTGAACAGGAAACTGATCCTGGCCATCACCGCATACACGACGCTCACCGCCAGAATGGCAACCCACGGTGAGTCCAAACGGAACTGGGTCCTTGGATTATTCAATCGCACACATCCTTGCAATCAAACCGATCCTGAATGGCGCCCGGGGAGGTTGAACATCCAACAGGGCGGCGGGAACACCTGTTCGACAATCCGTCCTTTGTCATGATGGTCTAGCCCCACGCGCATCCTTTTCGCTGCCACCAAGTTATGGGGAAAACTCTACCGCAAACAGAACCCGATGCCAACACCAGAACCGGGGTTTCTGGCCGCCTGACCGTCCCCGCAGCTTCGACGACACCCTGCAGGGGACTCCCGGGATTGCCGTCGCCGCGGACGACCGACGGAATGACCGCAACGACAGCCCGCGAATTCCTGATACTTGATGTGGCGTAACGGCGGCGACACAGGTAAGATGCGCGCCAATCAAGGGACCGGATGAGCCAAACACTGACGAAAAGCCAGATCGAAGCGATCCTCCATAGCGATCTCCACGATGCCTTTGGGGTGCTCGGGGCCCATCTGCTAACCCGGCAGGGCAAGAAGGACGTGGCGGTGCGGGTGTTCCTGCGCGACGCGAAGGAGATCACGGTGGTCGAACTGGATGGCCCGCGCTCCGAGTGGCCCATGACGCGCATCCATGAACACGGCCTGTTCGAAGTCCTCGTGCCGGGCCGGACGCAGTTGTTCCGGTATGAATTGCGGGTCACGGATTTCCGCGGCGGGCAGCGCGTGACGCGCGACCCGTATTCGTTCTGGCCCGTGCTCGGCGAACTGGACCTGCATTTGTTCAACGAGGGCAATCACCTGCGGCTGTGGGAAAAACTCGGCGCGCACGTGATGACGGTGGACGGCGTGGAGGGCGTGCATTTCGCGGTCTGGGCGCCGAACGCGCGGCGCGTCAGCCTCGTCGGCGATTTCAACGGCTGGGACGGGCGCTGGCATCCCATTCGCGCTCTTGGCGCCTCGGGCGTGTGGGAACTGTTCGTGCCGGGCCTGAAGGCGGGCGAGAAATACAAATTCGAGATCAAGACGAAGGAAGGCCTGCTGCGGCTCAAGACGGACCCGCTGGCGTTTTATCACGAGGTGCGGCCCGCAACCTCGTCCATCGTCTGGGACATCAACCGCTACGCGTGGCATGACCAGGAGTGGATGCAGGCGCGGCCGAAGCGCGACTGGCTGACGTCGGCGGTGAACGTCTATGAAGTGCATATC
>CAZAAF010000582.1:2396-3093 GCA_964482575.1 uncultured Verrucomicrobiota bacterium
CGGCGCGGCGTCCACGACGAGTTCCTGGTCTATCGCGAACTGGCGAAACAGTTGATCGATTACGTGGCGGAGATGGGCTACACGCACATCGAGCTGCTCCCCGTGGCGGAACATCCGTTCGACGGTTCCTGGGGATATCAAGTCACCGGCTACTACGCGCCCACCAGCCGCTTCGGCACGCCGGAGGACTTCATGTATTTCGTGGACCGCTGCCACCAGCGTGGCATCGGGGTCATCGTGGACTGGGTGCCGGCGCACTTCCCGAAGGACGACTTTGCGCTGCGGTGGTTCGACGGCACGGCGCTCTATGAGCATGCCGACCCGCGCAAGGGCGAGCACCAGGACTGGGGCACGATGATCTTCAACTACAACCGCCACGAGGTGCGCAACTTCCTCATCGCCAATGCGCTCTTCTGGTTCGACCGCTATCACGTGGACGGCCTGCGGGTGGATGCGGTGGCCTCGATGCTGTACCTGGACTACTCGCGCAAGGCCGGCGAGTGGATTCCCAACCAGTACGGCGGCAACGAGAACCTCGAAGCCATCTCGTTCATGAAGCGCACCAACGAGGTCGTCTATGGCCAGTTCCCCGGCGCGATGATGATCGCGGAGGAATCCACGGCGTTCAGCGGCGTCTCCAAACCGGTCTATCTCGGCGGCCTCGGCTTCGACTTCAAGTGGAACATGGGCTGGATGC
>CAZAAF010000583.1:0-3083 GCA_964482575.1 uncultured Verrucomicrobiota bacterium
TCAATGCGTTTGACCAGGAGGAACTGGATCTGCTGAAGGAACTGGCGGATGACCTTGCGTCGGCGCTTCAGAACATCGAAAACGAACAGCACCATCACGAGGCGCAGGAAGCTCTGCGCGCCAGCGAGGAAAAATACCGCGCCTTGTTCGAAAACTCCCGGGACGCCATGTTGATCGCCACGCCGCCTGATTGGACCATTGCCGGAGCCAACCCGGCGGCGCTCCGGATGTTCGGCGTGGCCTCGGCCACGGCGTTTGCCTCGCTCTCGCCATGGATGCTCTCCCCGGAACACCAACCCGATGGCCGGCTCTCGACGGAAAAAGGCGGTGCCATGATCGAGATCGCCCTGCGCGAGGGGTCCCACTATTTTGAGTGGACCCAGCAGCGGCTTGGCGGGGAGGTTTTCCCCTCAACGGTGCTGCTGACACTCATTCAACTCGGCGGGCAGACACAACTCTACGCGACCGTGCGCGACATCACGGTCCACAAGCGGGCGGAAGCGGAAAGAACCCGCCTCGCCGCCGCCATCGAGCAGGCGGCGGAAACCATTGTCATCACGGACACAACCGGAACCATTCTCTACGTCAACCCGGCCTTCGAGCGCATTACCGGTTACACGCGCGCCGAAGCCATCGGGCAGAATCCCCGCATGCTCAAGAGTGGAAAACACGACGCGGCATTTTATCACCAGCTATGGGAGACACTGGCCCGCGGCGAAGTCTGGCACGGCCGCTTCATCAACAAGAAAAAGGACGGTGCATTTTATGAAGAGGATGCGTCGATCACACCGATTCGCAACGCCGCCGGCATGACCGTGAATTATGTCGCCGTCAAACGCGATGTGACGCAGGAGGTCATGCTGGAAGCCCAGCTCCGCGACGCACAGAAAATGGAATCCCTCGGCACCCTGGCCAGCGGCGTGGCCCATGAAATCAACAACCCCATCAGCGGGATCATGAACTACGCTCAGTTGATCGCCGACGACCTGCCGGCGGAAAGTCCTCTCCTTAAATTCACCGACAGGATCATGCGGGAAACCAATCGTGTGGCGGCCATCGTTCGCAACCTGCTCGCTTTCGCGCGTCAGGACAACCAGACGCGCACCATAACCGACCCCACGGACATCCTCAAATCCTGTCTAACGCTCATCCAGACCGTTGTCCGGCAGGACCAGATCACATTGATCACCGACATCCCCGATGGATTGCCTCCGATTCACTGCCACAGCCAGCAGATCGAACAGGTGTTGATGAACCTGCTGACCAATGCGCGCGATGCCTTGAACGAGAAGTATCCTGAACATCACGAGGACAAGATCATCCACGTCAGCGCGCGCGCCCTGGTCCAGGACGGACAGCCACAGGTCCGCGTGACTGTTGAAGATCACGGCACGGGCATCCCCCAATCCATTCGCTCTCGCGTCTTTGATCCGTTTTACACCACCAAACCCCTGGGCAAGGGCACCGGCCTGGGATTATCCATCAGCCACGGCATTGTGACGGAACACGGCGGCAAACTGCACTTTGAAACCGAGACGGGACACTTCACCCGTTTCCATGTGGATCTGCCCGTGAAATAGCCGGATAAGAAAACCGGTTCCGTCGAACCGGAACCTCGCTCACGCCCGACATGGCACAGGACGAACCCTACTTGATCAGACGGGCTTCGATGTTGGCGATCTCGCGGTTGGCAAATTCGTCGGTGAAGTACCATTCCTGGTAGAGGCGTTCGATCTGCCTCATGTACCCCTCGACCGACGATTTTTGCAACGTGGGCTTCACGCCCTTGGGCCGGTCCTCGTCCCGAATCGGGGGCCGGATCCGGTCCGCAGGCGGCACGTACGACGGATTATAGACCAGGACCGGGAGCGTGTCTGCCGGCAGCAGATGCCGCCAGAGAAACGCCTGCATCTTGTCTTCGGCGGGCACCGCCTCATGAACAATCTCCCGATCCCCGACCTTGGCACTGCCCACCACCGTCACGTTGATGGGCTTGTCCATCTCCACCAACTTGGTCTTCAACGTCAATCCCACGACCTCTTGCTTGGCCCCGAGCGTGACACCCGCCGATTCAAGTCCCTCCGGCAGGTCCTTGAAGTTCAGCTTGATCGGTCCGTCAAAGCCGTCCTTCCGGATGGCAAAGACCGTCACCGACGCGGCTCCCTTGCTGGGGAGGCAGAGCCGGGACGGCATCAACCGCAACACGAAATCCGGCTGGGGCTGGCTGAGCCGGAGCCGGTACGCGTACTCCTTCCCCGCGTTTCGGCGCGCATCGCAAATGTGCACGAAGTACTTCCCGTCGGCGGGCCACTTGACCATGAGGTAGGAATCCGCGTGATCGGTGTTCAAGCCGGAGGCTGCATCAAAATGATCGTCATTCAACGCAATGACCTTGCCCCCGGCGTTGGTCACTTTGACGAAGGAATCAAACGGCGACCCCAACCGCCGCGCGGTCACTTCTGCGACGAGGGTTTCGCCGGCTTTCCCTTCCACCTCAAAGACGTCCCAATCCCCGGGACGGTCCGCCCGTCCATTGATGATCACGGGCAGCGTGACCTTCTGTGCCTTGGACGGATCGTCATTCGGCTCCTGTTCGACGCATTCGGGCAGCGTATCCAGCGCGAACAGCATGGGATTGGACACGTATTTTCCATTGCTGGCGGTGATCCAATGCTGGCCCGGCTTCGCGTCCTTGGGAGGGGGCGTCAGCGTCGCGTTCTCCAGATTCCATCCCTCCATCTCGATCTTGACGGGCTCGCCCACACGTCCGCCCAGCGGGAAAATGCTGGTCACATAGGGCTGCTCCGCCACGGTAATCCGATACACGAAACTCTCCCGTCCCCGGAAGAGCGCCTCGTTGATCATCAGCACATACTCGCCATCCTCCGGGACCACGAAATAGATCAACGGGTCGGGGTTGAACCGGTAATCGTCGTTATAGGCCAGCTCCTTCCCGGTGGAGTCGCAGAGCCTCAACACCGCCTGGAACCATCCGGGAACCCCGTCCGGAACGTACGGCACCAGATCGCGGCTCTTCGCCGAGATGACCAGTCGCTGTCCTTTGGCTGCGTGGAAACGGTACC
>CAZAAF010000584.1:0-3069 GCA_964482575.1 uncultured Verrucomicrobiota bacterium
CGGGTCCACCGGGTATCTCTCTTGGGTTGGAGCAATGCAGAGACCGGTAGGGCGCGACCGCCGGGCGCGCCGCCGCCGTTATCGAGGCGTCGTTCCGTTCTCTTGGCCCAATGCTCGCGGCCGGCCCGGCGGTCCGGCCCTGCCTGCGCCAGCACGTGAATCGTGTCTTCTTTGGAAGAACGACACGTTCGCCCTGTGTCGGTGATGAAAAGAAGTGGAAAGGGGCCGGGCAATGCATTGTTCCGGCCAGCAGTCCTACTTCCGGTTGACCCAGATGGGGCTGGCCCAAGCCATCTGGCCGTCGACCTGTTCGACACGGACGTAATAATACGCGGCGGGGGTCTCGGCGGCCTTGGTGTCGTTGAAGGTGAACGACGCGGTCGTCTCGCCTTCCCTGGGTTTGTAGGTGAAGACGTAGGCGTTGTTCTTGATGACCTCGACCTGCCTGATCGGGCCGGTGCCGACGACCTTGACTTGGAGCGGGGGCGTCGGGCCGGTCACGTCGAATTCGTCGCCCATGAAATGATCGCCCATCCGCGTTTCCACGATGAGATTGTCGGTGGCGGCGTAGGTGTGTCGCTTCTTGATGGCGTCGATGAGGCCCTGCCGGCTGCAATCGTCGCTGAACACGCACGCGTAACTGACATGCGTGGAGATATGGTCGCTGCTGGCCTGGAAGCCGAGCCGGTAGCCTTTCGCGAGCGCGAGCCAGACGAACCCGAGCGGTTTGTAGGCGCCGTGGAAGGTGTCAGTTTTGGCGTCCACGGTCCTGGGTGCGCCCTCGGCCTCGTAGCTGGTGTGATAGCCCTGGTAAATCTCCACGACCGGTTCGAGCTGCGGGTCGTTGTCGCGCCAGTCGGTGCCCTGGTCGGTGGCGCTGGTGTGGGAGGTGCAGATGCCCTTGTACTGGCGCAGATACGGATAGACCCGCGGGCCGCTGTTGAGGTCGCCGCGCTGTTCCTCGCGCGAGATGGGAAGGGTATGAACGCCGCGCTCGGCGAAGATGCAGTTCCGGTGGCCGTTCGGGTACGCCACGCTGCGCTCGTACCCGTACAGGGGTGTGAACACGCCCGGCTGAAAAAAGAGGTCGTTGGATTTCTCCCGCCGCCACCATTGGTATTCATGGTCGTCGCCGTCGTTGTGGTCGGTGACCAGGATGAAGTCGAATCCCGCTGCGTCCATGGCGTAGCGGTACAGGTCCCACAGCGACCCGTCGCCCGGGCCGTCGATGCTTTGCTCGGTGTGGCGGTGGAGGTCGCCGCGGAAAATCTTCAGCGTCTTGCCGCCGGCGTGGGTGGAGTAGGTGCGGACGCGCGCAATATCCGCGCCCTCGTTCGGGTGGGTCGGCCTGGCAAACAGCGGCGCGGGCGGATGCCACGGTTTCGTGGCCAGCGTCACGGGGGTGACGTCCGGGAGGCCGGGCGTGGCGATGAACACATCGCCTTTGCGCGGCTGGGGCGGTGCCCACGCTCGGTTGTCGGTCTGCCACGCGGCCCAGACGGCGCCGTTGGCCGCGCGCGCGAGGCTGAACGAGGCATCGTTGCGTCCGTTGGAGTGGGGGAAGAACACGGGCGGGCTCCATTTCTTCCCGTCGTAGCAGGTGGCGAGGATTTCCCAGTGGCCGAGCGCAGCCCAGCCGTCCTCGCGCGGCATCCGGCAGAGCCGGTGGCGGAGGAAACACCAAAGCCGACCGGTGCCGTCCACGATCAGTTTGGGCAGTTCGCAGACCTCCGTCTGCACCTGGTTGTCGAAGAGCTTGGATTCCGGCAGGACGGCATGGATGTCCGTCAGCGGCGCGGACAGCTTGCCGTCCGCTTGCAGCGACGCCACGCGAATCTCGCGCCCCTGATAGAGCCGCGTGCCGGCGTCCTTGGGGATGAGAAAGCCCGTGTCCTTGCCCCAGTTGACGCCGCTCTCGTCCCACGCAATCCACGCCCGGTCCTGTGGATCGTAAGCGACGCTCGCGTGCGCCTGGAAAAGAGGCGACTGCGTCACTTTCAAGACGGGTGTTGTGGGAAAGATGTCCTGGCCGGAGACAAAGCGCGCGCGCACGTTGTAGCTGCCGTCGTCGTAACCGTCCCAAGCCACCACCGCATTGCCCTTCGAGTCCGCGGCGACGGCCGGCATCCAGCAACTGGCATCGGTGTCATTGAGTTGAACTTCCTTGCTCCAGGACCCGCCGTTGAACCGCTTCAGGAAAATCCCCGACTTGCCGTTGCGGAGACCCTGCCACACCAGCCAGACCGTGCCGTTCGGGCCGGCCGCCATGGCGTGGAAAATATTCGCGCCGGCCTTGTGGACAATCGTCTCCGGGTCGCCCGGCTTGTTGTCCTTCCACCGCCGTCCCATGAGATTCCATTGCAGGCCGTCGTGCTGGGACCAGACCATCCAGTCGCCCGCCTGCGTCGTGCCGAAGCAATCGCCCGCCGCCGAAACGTCCTGCGGTTCGGACCAGTGACCGGCGGCGTCGCGCATCCAACAGACCACGCGGTCGCTGGAGTTGGTGTAGAGGATGGCGCCCAGCCGGATCGAGCCGTCGGGGCCGGGCAACACGCTGGCGTAATCGGCATGGCCCGGTTCCGAAACCGGCGCGTGCGGGATCGGGACTGTCTCGACCGTGATGATGCTGTCGGCGGTGAACGGGCGCTCGCCCCGCACGGTCTGGCGTTTGCCCGGCACGATGTCCTCCGGCTTGATCCGAAAATCATCCTGTTTGGTGTTGATGAGGATCGGGGTGGTGGGCGGCGTGTCGAAATACATCAACCCGCCCACCGGCTGGGGCGCGCGGGCCGTGACGCGATCCTTGGGCTGGCCGGCCTTGCCCACGGGGGTTGGCGCCACCGGGGTAAGCTGGGTGGTGGCCACCCACGCTGCAGGTTGTTTGCACTGTGAGCCGGTACCGAACCGCCAGCCTTCGCACTTCAGCAGCGTGGCCGAGTCGCATTTGGCGGACCCGTCCCAGGTTTTGGGGACGCGGTCTTTCATGCCGAACATGACACGGATGGCAAACGTGGCTTCGGCGGGCGGCGGTGTCAGCATCTCTCCGGTGTCCTGCCGCGTAAAAACATC
>CAZAAF010000585.1:0-3061 GCA_964482575.1 uncultured Verrucomicrobiota bacterium
TGTCCTGCATCGGGAACGCGCGCACCGTTTTCCACACGGGCGAAGGCCCACTGGTCGGCGGCAATCTCCACCGCGGGTTCGGACCGTTTCGGCCGCATCGTGAGTCTGGCCTGGGTCGTGTCCAGGCTCACCGGCGGATACGGAATGGCGACGGCCCACGGCGTCCAGTAAAACGAGCTGCTCTCGACGGGATCGTCGCGACAAATCTCGACGTGGACCCTGCCGGTCACCGGCTTGCCATTGTCCGTGGCCACAGGCAAGTCCGCCGTCAGCCGGTTGTCGCCGGGGGCGACCTCGCCGCTCCAGCCGCACCACAACACCGACCAACCATGGCACATCAGGAATCCGTTGCCTGCGTCAGCCAGCGTGGTGGGGTTGTTGCCGCGTGCCTCGTTGAAGGTCCAGAGCGCGAGTTTGTTGCCGCGGTTGTTCACGTCGTAGAGCAGCCGTCCGTTGCCACGGCGGGCGTCCACGGGTTTCAAGAGGAAGAAGTCCGTCTGAAAATCCACACGTCCCCGCGCGTTCCGCGGCGCGAGCTGGATGTCGGTGATGGGCGCCTGGGCGGCCTCCGCGGGATCCACCTCGCAGTGCAGGCGGCCAACGATCTTTTCGTAAGCCCCCACGGAGCCGAACGCATGTCCTTCGGCAAACGGACCGCGCTCGCGGATTTCGACGCGAACCACTTCGGCCCACGCGGATTGACCGAGAAACAGGAGCAATACCGATACAGCCAGCCAGTTTGATTTCATGCGAGTTGTCCAATCCTCATCACGGTTGCTGCGCGTTCACGCCGAAGCGCATCGGCGGAGCGCCGTGCTGGTGCGCACCGATGTCGGGAGCCTTGCCACTGAAACCGTCGCTGAAATTCGGGATCGGTTCGCCGGCACCTGTGCCGGGGCTGTTTGGAGTCAGTTGGAAACGGCCGGTCTGGGTCGCGGGATCGAAACCGGTGCTCTTTTCATAAACCGGCTCGCCCCGCGTGCCGTGCTTTTCCTGATCCTCCGGCACTTTGCCGTTGAAGAGGTCGTAGTCGAAATCGTTGTCGATGTTCTGCTTCGCCTCACTGGCGCTGTAGCCTTTGCCGGCGACCACGCGGATGTGAAGGATGTTGTTGCGCGAGACGGTGTGCTTGACGATGCGGTTGCCGCCAAGACCGCCGGCCGGCGGATACTCGTCGGAGCAGAACAGGGTGTTGTGAAAAACATACTGATGGCCGGTCATCCAGTCTTCCGTGCCGGCGAAACCCATCTTCAGGAAATACCCGCCGGTGGCATTGGGTCGCCACTGGGCGCGGGCGACGACGTTGCGCCAGATGTAGAGCGGACCGATGGAGCAGGGGGCGTTGCCGATCATCATCATGCACTGCGTGATGTAGTTGTCCCAGACGCGCACGTTGCGGCTGCCGCCCTCGACCTCCAAGCCGTCGTCCCAGCAATAACTGACGATGTTACCGTAGATGTCGGAATCAGGACCGGGCGCGCCCTGAAAACTGCCGTTGCTGCCGCCGCCGATGACGTCGTTATACATGTGGTCGAGATCCGAGTAACACTCATTATAGCGAATGACGTGATTGCCGGCGGTGTTGAATAGGGAGATGCACTGCGGTCCCTGGGGGTGCGTCGGATACTTCGGTTCGTACCAGTTGTTGGTGTCCTGGGCCGGATGATGCAGTTTGCAGCGCTGGACGATGAGCCGTTTCAATGTGGCACACCGCGAAAAAACAGCGGCGTCGTAGTCGTAGCCAAAGCCGGTCTTGGAATTGAGCCGGCCCCAGCCGGATATATCGCAGTCCTCGATGACGATGTCGTGGCCGTCCCGGATGTTGATGGCGCCGATGATGCCTTTGCCGGTGCGGTTGGCGTCGCCGGCGCCTTTGAGCGTGAACCCGCGCACGATCACGTAGCAAGCGTTGATCGTGATGCATGCGTCGTGCTTGTGGTGCACGTCGATGATCGTGCCGCGCCCGTCATAAACCCGCCACGCCGTTGCCGTGCCCGATTCCGTGATGGCGAGCGGCGTGTCTTGACCCGCCACGCGCACCGTTTCGCCGGCGGGGAAATGTTCGCTCCAGGTTGTCGTGGTCAGGTTCGTGGAGACTTGCGTGCCGGCGAGCGTCAACTGGATTTCGTAGGTGGTGCCCGGTTTCAAATGGACGATGCTGCCGCGGTAGTCCGCGATGCATTCCGCGGCCTTGGGAACCGGGTTGTAACGCATCGGCAGGCCGTCTTTCCATTCCGCGGCGCCCTGCGGCCGGTAACGGATTTTCACGGCCTTGTCCGCCGTGCCGCCCAACGGCGACCAGTAGAGTCCCGCACAATGGAAGGTCGGGATCGCGAGCGGCGCAGGCGTGTGATCTTGGGCATGGGCCGTCAGCCCCCATGCCATGGTGATGAGTCCAATCCAGATTCCCGGTTTCATATGATTTCAGAAGTTTGTCACCCGGCCTAACCCGGGTACCGGCAGTGCGAGCCCGTTCATGGTTTCACGAAATTCGCCCGCGCGACGCGCAGGACGTTGCCCCCGAGGATTTTCCGGATGTCCTCGTCCTTGAAGCCACGCTGGACCATGCCGATGGTGAAGATCGGCCAGTTGGTCCATGCCATGCTCTGTTCGGCGTTCGAGGCGGTTTTGGCTTCGTCGGGCGGCCAGAGATGCTCCCAGCGCGCACCGGACACCGACAACGCCGAGCGGCCGTCAGCGCGCTTGGGCACCTTGTTACGCTCCGTCTTTTCGTTGCGCGACGTGTAGCCCACGTCCATGCCGATGGCCACGTGGTCGGCCCCGAATTTTTTGACGACGTATTCAATGTGGTTGAGAAAGACGCTGATGTCGCCCGCGCCGCCGAGGAAGCGCGGGATGCAGCAAATGCCCGCCAGACCGCCCGTGTCAACGATGGCGCGGAAAACCTCGTCGGGCTTGCCGCGGAAATGCCGGTGGAGCGACGCGGCGACGGTGTGGCTCGCGACCATCGGCTTTTTCGATGCTTTCGCGGCTTCGAGGCTCGTGCGCCAGCCGGAGTGCGCCACGTCCACGATCACGCCCACGCGGTTCATCTCCGCCA
>CAZAAF010000586.1:0-3051 GCA_964482575.1 uncultured Verrucomicrobiota bacterium
CGACGTTCTGGCTGCGCAAAATCGCCGCATCGCCAACGTCGAGTTGAAATGGGTGAAGCCAAGCCATTACTACGCCATCTACGCCGCAACACTCTGGCGGGACTTCCCCGAAGCGCTCCAGCGCGACGGTTACATTGTTTATGACCGCAACGTCGAAGGTCCCCGCGGCCGGTTTGGCCGCTGGTCCTTTGCCGGCACCACGCGCGATCCCGGCAAGGGCGCGCAGGGCCGGGACACGTTTGTCGGCGCCATGCTGACCTCGAAGGAGGACAAGCCATTCCCGCTCGACGCGGCGTTGCAGGTCGTCACGAGCCAGTATCGTCTCCAGCCGGGCGGGCCACGCTGGCGCAGTTGCCGCTGCCTTTCCGCCAACGAGGAGAACGCCGTCACCGTCGCCGGGAATTTCGGAGCGCTGACAACGCGCTATCGCATCCAGAACGTCGCGTGGGGCGGCAAGTCCACGCTCACGAATTGGGAGGGCTGCCAGGAATGGCTCCAGACGCCGAAGCGCATCATCGGCACGCTTTCGATCTGTCCGCTCGCCGACGAAAAGGCGTATTCGATCCACGGCCGTGTCCGGCTCGGCCTGAAGCTTGCCCTTGAGAAACAGGCCGACGGCTCATTCCGCTATGGCGGTCTGCGCGTGAAGCTGCACGGGCACAACTACGCCGACATTGTCACGGAACCGTCGGAAACTTTTTACACCGATCCCCCGGAGAAATTCCGCAGTGCCGAGATCGTCTTCCGCGACGCCGCCAGTGTGCGCTCCGGCGAAAAGGAAACGCTCACGTATTCCACCGGTACGGAGCAGTTCTTCACGGTCGAAATCTCGCCCGCAGACAATCCGCCCGCGGCGCAGGTGAAACGGCACGAATTACCCGGTGGCCTGCGTGCTCTGGAAGTCACCGCGGACGGCCAGTGGTATATGGTCATCCACAATCCGAACAAGACCCCGGCCACCGCGACGGTTTCCGTGCCCGGCGCCGACAAGGTCCTTTGTTGCCAGGCGCAGTGCGCACCCGCCACGCCCAAGGCGGTCCAATCACACGATGGCCAGGTCCGGTGTCCGGTGCCCGCCAAGTCCCATGTCGTGTTGTTCTCCGCGAGTGGTGGAAAATAAGACCGTAGGGATTGTTTATGTCCGCCGCCCGCGCCCTCAATGACCACTGGCCGGCGCGGGCAGTGCGCTCAAGGCGTCCAGTATTTCCACGCGCACCTTGTCCGCGACTGTGCGGTCCTTTGGCTCGGCCCACATCAGTTTGTCGGCATCGGGCGCGTTGAGGACGCGCTCGGCGGCGGTGGCGAGCAGCTTCTTCGCTCGCTCGAGGGCGGCGCCTTTGGAACCGGCCTGTTCTGCTGCGGCGACGCGGTCACGCAACATCACCAGGTATTCATAATCCTCGGCGCTCTCGCGGATGGCTTCCATCTGCTTGCTGCCGGTGACGGTGGCCGGCTCCAGGAAGAACGGCGTGTAGCAGGTCGAGTGCATCATGGCGTACTCGTTCCACGACGAGCCGCCGCCGGAATCGCTGAACGCCCAGAAGAACGACGCCTTGGCACCGTATTGCCATGCCGTCCACGCCTGCAGCCGGAAATACGAATAGGGGTCGGCCAGCCGCGAGCCGATGTTGCAGGAGTAGAACGCCAGCTCGGTGCCGGCGGCGTGGCGTTGCGCGTAGTAATCGCGGAACTTCGGGCCGCCCTCGAGGAACATCGGGCGATTGGGACAGAGCACGTGGCAGAGCGCCATCATCTCCTGGTTGGCGGCGGCGGGGTCGCGATGCGTCGGGTCCTCCCATATTTTCACGCCGGTGTTGGCGGCCCGGACCGCCTTGGCCCACGGCAGGATGATGTTGTCGCGCTTGGCCTCGGCGGGTTCATCCACCAGCAGGATGCAAAGTTGCCCGGGTTTCAATCCGCACTTCTTCATGTGGTTCGCCCAGAACGTGACCCACTCGCGGACCTTCGCGTCGAACTCTGGCGCGCCAATCTTCACCTTGCCGATGGACTCACCCACGGCCGCATAGACGCAATACTGCCGCGCCCCGGGCCAGAGTCGGAGCCATTCGTCAAAGCGCGCCGTGTCGAGCGTGTACGGAAGCACCGATCCTGTCGCCCACGGCGAGTCCACGAAATGGCTGCGCAGATGGGCGATATAGGCGTCGCGATTTTCCGGCGTCACGTCGCGTCCGATGACCGCGTCACTGTAATCCCAGCCGCCCAGATGAAATGACGGCGGATCGGGGAACCGCAACGGACAAACGCGCAATGTCAGCAGGACGCGGAGCTTGGTTTTCCCACTGACCAACGAGATCGTGCCGCGGTGTGTCCCCGGCTTGATGTCGCCCGGGTGGAACGTGAACCAGACCTGCCGCGTCAGGCCCGGGGGAACCGTGAGAACAAACGCGTCACCGTCGCGCCGCGCGTCCGGCAGCGCCGCGGCCACGGCGGTGCCTTTGCGCGTATCGGTCCAGGCGACTTCCTGTGCGGAGACATACGGGGGATTGGGCCCACCGGGCAGGCCGGTGATCTGCAGGCGCACCTCCGCCGCGTTCTCTCCGGCGTTGCGGATGTTCAGCGCGCCGGAGCGGTATTCGTTTTGCATCATCGTCACCGCCACGCTGTTTCCGGCGGGGCGCGGCGGAGCGCCGATGAAGTCAACCGGATCCCAGGGGTTGGCGGGCGTGGCGGTGAGCGGGGCGACTTGTTGGGCGCGCCAGACCATCGCCTGGGCGCGGAGGACACGCTCATGAAGGGGATTTAAAGGCAGCGTCACGCGCGCCTTCGGGTCGTGCCGCCGCGACATGGACGGCAGTTCGCGCTCGACGGCGTCCAGTTCCGCCAGGACCTTCGCCTGGGCTTCGCCCTTCAGTTTCACCGCGGCTTCGCGCACGGCGAGCATGTCTTTGCGGATGCGTTGTTCAAAGACGGCGTGAAGATGATACGCTTTAGCGTCGGTCACTCCGTCGCCGTTGAATGGCAGCTTCACCCAGTCCGGGTCGCCGCGATAAACCTCTAGTTCGTCCACTAACGTGTAAGGCCCGCCCGCCG
>CAZAAF010000587.1:0-3043 GCA_964482575.1 uncultured Verrucomicrobiota bacterium
GACCGGCTTCAGGGGCAGGATGTCCGCGAACTTCACGACTTCCACGCCCGGCAGGCGCGAGAGCGGATCGTTAATGTTGATGTAGGCGTAGTTGGCGAGGAACGTGGCATCGAGCGTCCGCTTCGGGGAGGAGAGTGTGATCAACATCAGCGGGCTGCTGAGCGACTTGGGGTTGGTGATGCCGTAGCGCAACACACTTTGCGGCAACTGCGTTTGCGCCTGTTGCTGGCGCATCTGGGTGAGCACCTGGTCCACGTTCGGATCGGTGGCCACGTCGAACGCCACGCGCAACGTCATCTGGCCGTTGTTGGCGTTGACGGAATACATGTAGAGCATGTTGTCCACGCCGTTGATCTGCTGTTCCAGCGGCGTGGCCACCGATTGCTCGACGGTGAGGGCTTCCGCGCCCAGGAACGTGGTTTGAACCTGGATTTCCGGCGGGACGATGCTGGGGAACTGCGCCACCGGCAGGCCGAGCATGGCCACCAAGCCGACGATTACCATGATGATCGAAATCACCATGGCCACAATGGGCCGGTTGATGAAAAACTTGGGCACGCGGGCATACTTGGTTATGGGTTTGACGGTGGATGACGCCGGCGCCGTGGGCGCCGGTGCCGGGGTCGCTTCCGACGCCACATACGGTTTGGCCGCCACCGTGGCTCCATCGCGCGCCTTTTGCAGGCCTTCCACCACCACCTGCTCACCGACTTTAAGCCCCTGGGTGATGACCCAATCCGAGCCGTAACGTTCGCCGACTGAGACGGGGCGGATGGACACTTTGCTGTCGCTACCCACAACCGCCACCTGATACTTGCCTTGAAGTTCATTGACTGCGCGCTGCGGGATGATCAGCGCCTTGGGAATCGTCGCGATTAACGCCTGTACCCGGACGAACAACCCCGGGCGCAGCATCTGGTCGGAATTCGGGAAAAGGGCCGTGAGATGGATCGTGCCGGTCTTTTCGTCCACTTGGCGGTCCACCGCGTTGATGTAGCCTTTGAACGGATACGTACTGCCGTCGGCCAGGTGCAGCGTCAGCTCCGGCCCGGCACCATGTTGCCAGCCGCTGGCTTGCGTCTTCTTGACCGCGCGCAGGTACTCCTGTTCGCTGAGATAGAAGTGCGTTCGGATCGGGTCCACCGTGGAGACCGTCGCCAACTCGCCGCTGCTGGGGGATACCAGGTCGCCGACGTCTGCCTTGGCAATGCCGGCGACGCCGGGAATGAGCGACGTGATTCTTGTGAAATCCAGATTCAGTTGCGCCTGTTGCACCGCCGCTTTCGAGGCGAGCACCTGGGCTTTGGATCCCAGGTTGGCCTGGATGGCATCATCCAGTTCCTGCTGGCTGATGGCCTGCTCCTTGGCCAGCGGCGTGTAGCGTTTCACATCGAGGTCGGTCTTGCCCAGTTGTGCCTCGGCCCGGGCCAGATCGGCCTTGGCCTGGCTGAGCACGGCTTCGAAGGGGCGCGGGTCAATCTCGAACAGCAGGTCGCCTTTCTTGACGTTGCGGCCTTCCTGATACGCCCGCCGCCACACATAGCCGGAAATCTGGGCGCGAATCGTGGCGTTGGTCGAGCCGTCGCACGATCCGACCCATTCCCGGTAAAAGGGAACGTCCTTTTGCACCACCGGGAGAACCTGCACCTCTGGCGGTCCCGGCGGGGGCAGGGTGGGTTTGCAACTCGTGGCCAATGCCAGAAAGATGGCGGCTCCCAAACAAATTCCAAGGGAGCTTTCGCGCGAGAACCTCCGGACATTCGCAGCGGACTCCCTGGCCCAAACCGATATAGATAGGTGGGACATAGTACTCTGATTCCGCAGCCTACCAGACGCCAACCCCGGCAGGCAACCGGCGTTTTTCCTGTTCCGGCCTCCGGCTGCACGGAGGGAAACCTGCGGCAACCGTGACGGCTTCTCCAACCCGCCGCCATCCCGAACCGGTGGCTTTCTTTCCTCTGTCCCTCCCCGTACGAACAACCAGCCTAATCGCGGCTCAGTGTCCAGGTCTTGTCCGGATCATAGCTCGTCATGCTCTTGACCGTGATGGCGGTTTTCGGACCCAGATCCTTTTGATAGACGCGGCCTTGCTGGTTGACGATGAACGTCATGACGCCGGAGCGGCCGTATTCGGCCGGCCAGGCGACCAGGGCAAAACCGCCAATCATGTTGCCGTTGATGATGTAATCATACCGGCCACCCGGGGCGTGCGACCCCTGTTTGGTGAGGACTTTGAAGAAATAGCCGCAGTAGGAATGCGGCGTGTTGCTCTTGTCTTCCGGTTTGACATAGTAGCCGCGGGCTTGGGCTTCGGCGACCAGCGGGCCAAACGGACTGATTTCTCCGTCAAGTTCACGCGGCCAATAGAGACCATCCTTCTTGCCAGGGGTGCTGCGGAGGCGCTGCGCATACTTCAGCACTTCGCTGCCATCATGGTCGCGGCTGGCGTATTCGCGCTGGGCCTGCACATAGGTGCGCGCGATCTGGAGCGCCTGCAGTTCATTGCGCCCGATCCGGCGGTTCAACAACTCCTCCCTGCCGGCCAGCACATCGAACATCCACTGGCCATTGACCTTCACCATCGGGATCGGAAACGGCCAGAATTCCTTGCCGGCTTCCAGGATGCACCGGTTCTCATTGAGCCGGACGATGCGGCTGGCGTCCTTCAGAGCCGCCGCGAAAGCCGCCAGTTCGTTGCCGGCTTGCACCGGGTCGTGGTTTTCGATATCAGCGCCCGCGGCTCCGAAGATGGCGTGCAAAGCGGTCTTGTCCTGCGCGTTCACCGCCGCCGTCAATGCCGCCACCGCTTCCTCGGGTGACCCGAAGGTCTTCGCCGTCTCGGCCGCCAGGAGCCCGGGTCCGACGCCCAGGATCAGTGCCGCCAGAAGCCAGACGCGCCAGGCATGGCCGCGTTGTGCTGCCGAATACCCCGTTATCATTAACAAGCTTGATTGCAAAGTTTTCATGTCAATTCGAGGATCAAGTTGTGTATCTCTTAACGGTGTCCGCCGCCTCCTCTGCCACCGACAAAACCACCACCGCC
>CAZAAF010000588.1:0-3009 GCA_964482575.1 uncultured Verrucomicrobiota bacterium
GCGCGTGTCGGTCGCAATCCGAACAATCCCGCGCAGACCGTCCAGATTCCGCCCCGGGCCGTGGTGAAGTTCAAGCCGGGCAAGATCATGACCGAGCGGGTCGAGAAACTGGTGGCCCCGTCGCCGTCGCCGGCGCCGGCGGCGCCGCCCGCGGCGTGATGGCGACCGGGAAGCCGTCCCTATCGCGCATCGTGTATCTGTTTTCCGGCTGGCGCACGATGTCGCCCGTTTGACGGATCACGAATCACGTATCACTCATTATTGTCCCATGGCGTTTCAATCCCTTCCAGGTTTCCGCGACTTTTATCCGGACGAGTGCGCCCTTCGCAATTACGTCTTCGGCAAATGGCGCGATGCGGCGCGGCGCTACGGCTTCCGCGAATACGACGGCCCGCCGCTGGAGCCGCTGGACCTCTACACCGTCAAGAGCGGCGAGGAGATCGTCGGCCAGCTCTACAATTTCACCGACAAGGGCGAGCGCGCTGTTTCGCTGCGGCCCGAACTGACCCCGAAGTTTGCCCGCATGGTCCGCGCGCGGCATCGCGACTACAAGAAGCCGATGAAGTGGTTCGCCATCCCGCAGCTTTTCCGCTACGAGCGGCAGCAGCGCGGACGCTTGCGGGAGCATTTCCAGTTCAACGCCGACATCGTGGGCGAGAAGGATGTGGCCGCGGATGTCGAACTCGTGGCGTTGCTGGTGGATGTGCTGCGCAGCTTCGGGCTGACACATGAGGATTTTGTGGTGCGCGTGAGCGACCGCCGCGTCTGGAGCGGTTTCCTTCGCGGCCTGGGCGTCGCCGAGGAGCGTCATCCCGCGGTGTTCGCCATCGTGGACAAGATCGAGCGCGAGGAGACGGTGGTCACGCAGAAGAAGTTCGACGCGCTGGGCATTGCCGCGGACGCCGCGTCGGCCATCCTGAAGTTTGCCGGCACCGGCGTGTTCGAGAAGGAGGCGCCGGCCGAGATGGCGACGCTGCAACGGTTTTTCGATGCGATGGCGCACAAGGGCCTGGGTGAGTTCATCAAGTTCGACCCGAAGATTGTGCGCGGGCTGGCGTACTACACCGGTGTGGTCTTCGAGGCGTTCGACAAGAAGGGCGAACTCCGCGCCATCGCGGGCGGCGGCCGTTACGACAACCTGTTGAACCTCATCAGCGGCGTGGACATGCCGGCGCTCGGCTTCGGCATGGGCGACGTGGTGCTGTGCGAACTGCTGAAGGAGCGGAAGCTGCTGCCGAAGGTGGAGAACCGGCTCGATGCCTATGTGGTCGTGGCGAAGGAGGACCTCCGTCCGCAGGCGCTGAAGCTTGTGCGCGAGTTGCGCGAGGCGGGCCTGGCCTCCGATTACGCCCTGGTGGCGGCGAAGGTCGGGAAACAATTTGAGGCCGCCTCCGCCGCCGGCGCCCGGTTTGCCGTGGTCATCGGCGATGAATGGGCGCAGGGGCAGGTGACGGTGAAGACGCTGGCCACGCGCGCCGAGGCCAAGGTGGAAATGGCGCGGCTGGTGGAGACGTTGAAAGGGTGATGGCATGGGGGTGGAGCCGCCAGGCTCCGCACTCCGGCACTTCGATATTTCAGGATTTTTATGAAACGGACTCATCATTGCGGACAATTGCGGCTGACGGACGATCACCAGCAGGTGGCGTTGGTCGGCTGGGTGCAGACCCGCCGCGACCATGGCGGCATTGTGTTCATTGACCTGCGCGACCGCGAGGGGTTGACGCAGGTGGTGTTCGACCCGCAATACAATCCCACGGCCGCCGAGGCGTCGCACGCGCTGCGCTCGGAGTTCTGCATCTGCGTCCACGGCCGTGTCCGCCGCCGTCCGGAAGGCACCGTCAACTCGAAGATGCCCACGGGCGAGATCGAGGTCATCGCCGACCGGCTCGAGGTGTTCAACGCCGCCGAGACGCCGCCGTTCGAGATCAGCGATGACACCCAGACGAGCGAGGACCTGCGGTTGCAGTACCGCTACCTCGACCTGCGCCGGCCCTCCATGTTCCGCAACCTCCGCCTCCGCCACCAGGTGACGAAGGCGGTGCGCGATTACTTCGACGAGAGGGGCTTCCTCGAGATCGAAACGCCGATGCTCTTCAAGAGCACGCCGGAGGGCGCGCGCGAGTATCTGGTGGCTTCGCGGCTGTTCCCGGGGAAGTTCTACGCGCTGCCGCAGTCGCCGCAGCAGTTCAAGCAACTGCTGATGGTGGCCGGCGTCGAACGCTATTTCCAGATGGCCCGCTGTTTCCGCGACGAGGACCTGCGCGCCGATCGCCAGCCGGAGTTCACGCAGATCGACATCGAGATGAGCTTCATCGACCGCGAGGACATCTATCGCACGATGGAGGGATTGATGGCGCGCATCTGGAAGACGGCGCTCGGCCGGGACATCCCCACGCCGTTCCCGCGCATGAGCTTCCAGGACGCGATGAACCGGTTTGGCAGCGACAAGCCCGACACGCGGTTCGCGATGGAGATGGTGGATTTCACCGAGGAGTTCCGCGCCAGCGCGTTCAAGGTGTTCCGCAGCGTCGTCGAGGCCGGCGGCGTGGTGAAGGCCATGAACGCCAAGGGGTTCGCCTGTGCCACGCAGGGCCAGATCGAGGCGCTCACCGAGGCCGCCAAGAGTTTCGGCGCCAAGGGCCTGGCCTGGATCAAGGTCGAGGGCGGCAAATGGAACTCGCCCATCGTGAAGTTCTTCAGCGATGCCGAAAAGGCGGCGCTCACCACGAAGCTGCAGGTGGAGGAGGGCGACCTCATCCTCTTCGCCGCCGACCAGTGGACCAACGCCTGCGAAATCCTCGGCCGCATCCGGTTGCTGTGCGCGCAGTATCTCCAGCAACTCGGCAAGCTCACTCTTCCCACGGACCTCTACAATTTCCTGTGGGTGATTGATTTCCCGCTGCTCACGTTCGACAAGGAGCAGGGCCGGTGGGTGAGCAGCCATCACCCGTTCACCGCGCCGGTGCCGGAGGATGCGAACGTGCTGCGCGCCAGCCAGCTTGAGTTCCA
>CAZAAF010000589.1:0-2998 GCA_964482575.1 uncultured Verrucomicrobiota bacterium
TGTAGAGGGTCGGGAAATGCAGGTCCATGATCCCCACGATCAGGCCGTCCCGGGCAGCCTCCGCGATCTGTTGGTGCCGGCGGCCATCGGCCAGCAGCCGGGGGGCGAGCGGGCCGATATACTCCTTGTAGAGGGCGTCCTTGGCGTTCGCCATCTCGTCGATGAGAGCCATCTTCCGGACAATGTGGGGCCAGAGCCATTGGAAGTAGGAGGGGTCGTTGAGCAGACCGGCCAGTTCGATCAGGGCGTTGGCCGCCGAGCCCGGGGCGTGGCCCTCGGCGCCAAATGCGCCGATATTAGCGTGCTCGGCTAAATAAACCGACAGGTCCCGCGCCGTCTGGAGCTGGCCGCACTTCGCCATCGCCATCAGCGAGTAGGCGCCGTCGCGTTCCCACGCCAGGGGATAGTTGATGGGTTCGCCCGGCCCGGTTTGTCGGCCGGTGTAGCCCATCATCAGGGTGGCGGCCTGCGCGTGCAGGGACGCCTCGAAGCGTTTGTCGGGAACCTGGAACGTGAATTGTGGGGCAGCCGGCCGGTACGCCAGCGCGCTGGCAAACTGGGGCTTGGTGTCGATGAGTTGCAGCGTTGTCCCGGGTTGGTCGACCGTCAAGCGCGCGAAGCACCATCCCGCGTCGCTGGCCGCCGACGATTCCCCGGTCCCGTTCGAGCGCAAGTCGCCGGTGGATTCATTGCCAAGCACGACGCGGCCGGGCCGGGCGCCGGGAATGGCGATCCACCGCCGGTTGAGCAACAGCCGGCTCTTGTCCCAGATCACCGTCTCCAACGGACCGCCCGCCGGTCCCACGCTGCGGAAGACGAGTTCGAGCTTCTTGCCGGATGTGTTGTTCAGATCGAGCTGCCACCGCCCGGCGTCCACGTACGACCACGTGCAGGTGTAATAGGGCGTCGTGTCGGCGATCGACGGAATTTTGGCGCCCTTGTTGAAAACGTAGCGCTCCCGGATCGCCCCCATCGGGAGGGTGTCGCTTGTGGCGACGACGGCGTCCTGGTCATCCTTGACCCAAATCGAGACCCCAAAGCTCCCGGGCGACGGCGTGAAACTGCCGCCCGGTTCGTGATAGCCTTTCTGGCCCAGGGGACCGCCCGGCTCGCCGATCACCGCGTGGCCGTCGCCGCGAGGCCACAGGTCGTTGGGCCGCTGGCGCATCGCATCGAGAACGATCTGCCGCTGACTCGGCTGTCCGGCATCCGCCGACCCGGCGCGACCCGAGAGAGCCACGATACAAACCAATGCCCATGCCGGGATGCATCTCCTCATGTTCGGCGACTCCTGTTGTGCTGTGGTTGGAGGCAGATCAAAAACGTATTCTCGACGATGCCTATTCATGCACGGGAGGCCGCCGGGAGGGCAACTGAATACGCATGACTGTTCTTGCCCGTGGCTTGACAATCCTTGACCTCGACCCGCCCGATGCGTCATTTTGGGAACCGTGTACCGGGTTCTCGACAAGGCCGACTATTTTTCCACCCAGGTCGCGCGAACGCGCCGCTTTTACGATCCCGACTGGCGCCGCCAGGCCCGGCATCCATCCTGGATTTGCCTTGTGGGCGGCGGCTGCGAGTGGTGTGCGCCGGATTTCCTGATCGACCGGCAGCGGTTTCCGTTCCTGGCGTTTGAGTTCGTGGCGCGCGGCCAGGGCCAGTTGGAGCTGGCGGGCCGGCACTACGACCTCGACAGCGGCCATGCGTTCTTCTTTGACCCGCATACGCCCCATGTCATCCGCTCCAATCCCGCCGACCCGATGGTGAAGTACTTCTTCAATTTCACCGGCGCCCGCGGCCGTACGCTGGTCGCCGCCGCCGGCCTCGTGTCCGGCACCGTCATCCGCGTGTCGGATGTGCCGCGCATGACGGACCTGCTCGAGGAGGTCATCGACCACGCGCTGGGAGGCGGGCCGACCGGGTTGCGGGCCGCCGCCGCCGCGCTCGAATATGCGCTGGCCCTGTGTGCCGGGAACCTGCGGCATCCGAGCGCCCGACTCGATCCCGCCCGCGCCACCTACCTGCGCTGCCGCGGCCATCTCCTGCGGAATTATCCGCTGCTGGTCTCGGCCGCCGATGTGGCCAGGCACTGCGGCGTCAGCGCCGCGTACATGACGCGGTTGTTCAAACGTTTCGACAGGGAAACGCCGTTGATGTGCCTGCAACGCCTGAAACTTTCCCAGGCCGTCCTGCGGTTGCGCCAGCCGGGCGCGCAGGTCAAGGGCGTGGCCGCCGAGCTGGGCTACAAGTCCCCCGCGCATTTCTCCCGCGCGTTCAAGGCGTGGCACGGCCGCTCGCCCCAGCGGGTGATCCTCGACGGGTAGTTCGAACGTCGCCCCCGTTCAGATGTCTTTGCAAAGCCGCCAGCAGTTGGCTGGGAGCGGCGACTTCCAAGTCGCCGAGGATCATGATCGAGCCGGCGACGTGGATGCCGCTACAGGACTTTTGCAGAGGGCTTCGTTCAGGGTCGGACCGGCGGCTGGGGACAGAGGCAGATCATGGCTTCCAGTGTCCGCGTCACCTGTTCCGGCGTGGCGGTGAGGATGCGATGCTTTCCCTGCGGCGACGGCACGAACACCGTCTTGCCATCGTCGGTCACCGTGATCGTCCCCGGCTCGGAGAGGCCGAAGTAGCCGCGGTCCGGACGGATCACGTAGAGCGCGCTGGTGAGGTCCCACGTCGGGCGATCGTAGGGAAACTTCATGTACAGCCGGTACGCGTCCGCAACCGGATGATGCGCCACATACCCGTAGTCCCGCTCGATGCTGACGGCGGGATACTTAATGGCGTTGCCGAGTTCCCAGGGCGACATCACCACGGGCGTCGGCCATTCGCTCACCACCTTCTGCGCGGCGGGAATGTCCTTGATGATGTTGTACTCGCCCGCGTGGCGCGGCCCCTTGGTGGTGAACTGGCCGGCCATCGTCGACAGCAGCGACGTTTTCTTCGCCACCAGCTCGCGGCCGGAGAGGGGCGAGGCCTCGTCGGGCGCGGA
>CAZAAF010000590.1:0-2736 GCA_964482575.1 uncultured Verrucomicrobiota bacterium
GCCCGCCTCGGCCACGCCGGTGTGGTCTTTCCAGAGCCACGCCATGGCCGCAGGGTTTTTGGCGAACTTCTTGTTGAACGCGAGCGGAAGCCCCTTCGCATCCACCGGCAACGGCGTGCTGCCCGTGGTGTCCACGCCAATGCCGATCACGTCCGTGGCGCTGAACCCGCGCACGGTCTTCGTTGCCAGCGCGAGCGCCTTCCGGATGGTGATCTCCGCGCCGGTGAGGTAATCCGCCGGGTGCTGGCGCGCGAGGTTCGGGTCGCGCGACAGGATGACCCCGTGGTCGCCGTGGGCATATTCCCAGACCGCGGAGGCCAGCTCCCGGCCGTTGGCGACGTTGACAATGAGGGCGCGCACCGAGTTGGTGCCGTAATCGAGTCCGATGGCGTATTGGCTCATAAGTTCAGGTCTCTCGGAAATTGTTCTTCAGTCTGGCGTGACAGGCACAAGCCGCATCGTTCCAATAGTCGTTAACCACCTTTTCTCCCATGAGACTGCAATACAAACTGATGCAATTCCTTTGCCAGTGCCAGCCTATTTGTGCTCCTGGAGCATTCGCTTCGATACTTCCCGCTCTATGCACAGGCGGAATCATTGGAGCCGTTGTGGACGAGATAATATCCGAACGTTCGTCCGCAATACTCCCATCTTCCCATGTCCTTCTGCCCGGGCATTTGCCGGCCTCTTACCGGTGCAGGGTGGCGTCGTCGCCGTTCCATGGCGCGCCGGAACGTCAAAGCCAAGCCGAAGGCCTGCCAGAAGGTGCAGGGCGGCGATGGCGACGTTCCATCGCGCGCCAAAGGCGCGCCGGTAAACCAGCCCAGGGCAAGCGAGTCCGCGAGCGCCGCCCTGGGTGGCGTTCTCAATAATCCAGCGCGCCCTGAAGGGGCGCGCGTCAATCCCACACATAGTGCTCATCAAATGCAATCTCGTATCGGCGCAAGAACGCGCGAAGCTCATCCTGAAAGCCGGTTTGTTTGTGATGGTCGGCCTGCGTGCGGATGTAATCGCTGACTTGCAACACCGCAGACTGGCTGACCGAGAAAGCCCCATAACCATTCTGCCACGCAAAGTCCGAAAATCGTTCACCTCTCGTCTTGAGCCATTTGGAACTGCCGCGTTTCAGTTCCATCACCACATCGGCGAGTGCCCTGGTTCGATGGAGATTGAAGAGAACGTGGATGTGGTCGGTGACCGATCCAATGACCAGAGATGGCGAGTCCAGGTCCGCAAGGATGCCCGCCGTGTAACGATGCAATTCGTCGCGTATCGGCTCGTCCAATACGGCGCGGCGATCCTTGGTGCTATAGATCAGGTGGATCAGGTTTTTCGCGAGGGATTGGCTCATGATGCGATCCATTACCCGCGCCCCTTCAGGGCGCGCCGTTTCCCCTCCCCTTACCCAGGGCGGCGCTCGCGGACTCGCTTGCCCTGGGCTGGTTCCCCGACACACCTTCGGCGTGTCTTCCTTTGCCCAGGACGGCGCACGCGGACCCGCTTGCCCGGGGCTGGTTCACCCACGCACCTTCGGTGTGTCTGACCGAATGCATCTCCACCCTCATACGAAACTGTTGGTTATTGATGCAGATAGACATCCCATCCCAGGTACTTCGACAGGGCCTCTTTCACGCCCGCGGCGATATGGGTCGGGTTGACGGCAACGTGGTGCTCGTAACCGTTGTTGCAGATGTGCGCCAGCAGCGCCTGGAAGTTCGGAATCCGGACCACGCCGTAGCCGCCGAAGGTCTTGAGCGGGTCGTCGGTGAACTCCCCCTCGCCCACATAGGCGCGAATCTTCCCCGCGGTGTCGTCGGTGGTGCAGCGCAGGTAGGTCATCGGCGCCGCCTTCACGCGGCCCACGACCGTGCCATAGGTGTTCTCCTTGCCCACGGTGCCGGCAATGATCTCGTGCCAGTCCATCTTTGGCTTGTCCTCGCCGGCGTCGGCAAAGATGTCCTTGGGGAGGTTGCTGCAATGGAACACCACGCCCTTGTCGGGGTCGTCGGCGTAGTTGTTGTTCCAATCCACCAGCGCGCTCGGCCGGCCGCTGGCCTGCGCCAGCGCATGCATCGCCACGCACCCCATCACGTCCACCTCGCACGCGCTGCTGGTCAGCGTATTGCTCATCATGCTCATCACCGTGCACGGCACAACGCCGAAGAACTCCTCGATCGCCGTCCAGCATTGCATCGCCGTGGCCGTCAGGTGCGCGCGCTTCATCCAGCCGTCCACCGCCACGCCGAACTTGGCCATCTTCAACAGCGACGCCGCCGGGATGTTGTCGGTGGCGACATAGGCCTGGATGGCGGCGATCTTCGCCTTCACCGCCCGGTCGTTGTCCGGCATCTTGTTGACCCAGTTGATCGCCTCGTAGAGGTCGAGCGTCTCGATGGTGACACCGGCGGCCTCGAGCATCTTCTCGCTGTAGCGGACGGTGTTGAACGCGGGCGGCCGGCTGCCCAGCGCGCCAATGCGCAACCCGCGCAGCGCGCGCAGGACGCGGCAAGTGACGGCGAAGTCGGCGAGGTCCTGGGCGAACTCCGGGCCCGTCGGGCTGCACGTGTGCAGCCGCGTGAGCGTGAACGGGATGCCATACTGTCGAAGGTTGTTCGTCACCGACATCTTGCCGCAGAAACTGTCGCGGCGGTTGCCCATGCGCATCTTGTCCGCCTCGTCCGGGAAGGCGTGGACCAGCACCGGCACCCGCAGCCCCGCCCAGCGCAGCGCGTTTGC